>MGSF01000046.1:38640-57173 GCA_001798715.1 Deltaproteobacteria bacterium RIFCSPLOWO2_02_FULL_50_16
GGGCAACGCCGCAAATGGGCGGTTTTTAGAGGTTCCCTTTAATGAAAGTGCGTCACGGGAGAACCAAATAAAGCATCGATCGAGCGTACCAAATCATCCGTCGCCTCTATCTGCAAGTCATGGGGAAGTGAAAGGACCGTCTCCTTGGCATTCGTATCAATCAAATGAATATAGGTGGGTGTCAAACCGCGATGTTTTCTCAAAATTTCCTTTAATTGAATCAGCTGTTCCTTCTGAACAACCGGAACCTTGAGCCGAATATGAACGGCCTCCAAGCTCTGATGATCGAGGCGATCCACAGAAACAATCTCACGAGCCATAATTTTCACCGACTCCTCTGCCACATCCGCCTGACCACGCACAAGAATCGGAACCTCGGACTTTAACAAAGACTGTACCTTTTGATAAAGATCGGCAAAGACAACAACCTGAATGAGACCTTTTAAGTCTTCCAAGGTAATAAAGGCCATCCGATCTCCCTTTTTGGTCGTCAGCTCCTTGACGGCCACAGGAACCCCTACGATCTTGATATCAGCACGATCCTTTTGATCCCGTATGGAGGCCGTATCGACATTGCCCCAAACTTTTAATTGGTCCTTATATTGAGCCAACGGATGATCGGTAATGTAGAAACCCAGGGATTCTTTTTCATAGCGTAATTTATCCCTGGACTCCCATTCAGTCACCATAGATGGATTGTTGTGTGAGGGCATTTGGGGGGCATCAGAATTTCCAAAAAGAGAGGTCTGACCGACCTCAATCTCCTTCCTTCTCTGGGCGGCCCATTCCAAGACCTGGGGTAATATCGCAAAGGCCTCCGCCCGACTGATTCTCAAACTGTCAAAACTGCCACACTTGATAAGACTCTCGATGACCCGTCGATTGACCCGACGCAGATCGACGTTTTCCAAAAAATGATGGAGGGATTTATAGCGACCTATCTTATCGCGTCCTTCGATAATTGATTCAATCGCCGAGCTGCCGACATTCTTAATGGCTGCCAGACCAAAACGAATCTCATTGTCTCCCGTCACCGCAAAACCCGTATAACTGTCATTGATGTCCGGGGGAAGGACCAATATCCGGTGATCACGACATTCATTGATATAGTTCATGATCTTGTCCGTATTCCCCATTTCCTGAGTCAGCAGAGAGGCCATAAATTCGACGGTATTGTATGTCTTGAGATAGGCCGTTTGATAAGTAATCAGGGCATAAGCGGCACTATGGGATTTGTTAAAACCATATTCGGCAAATTTGGCCATGAGTTTGAAAATCTTCTCCGCCTTGTTCCTCGGTATGTTTTTTTCTTCGCATCCTTTCAAAAACCGGGTCCTTTGTTCGTCCATTTCCTCTTTCTTTTTCTTTCCCATGGCCCGTCTCAAGATGTCCGCATCACCCAGAGAAAAACCGGCCAGCGTAGAGGCGATCTGCATGACCTGTTCCTGATAAACGATGACTCCATACGTGCCTTCCAAAATATCTTTCAACTCCGGTAACTCATAGCGGACCCTGACCTTGCCGTGTTTTCGGTCGATAAAATCATCGACCATCCCGCTCCCCAGAGGACCGGGACGATACAAGGCCACCAAGGCAATAAGATCAGGAAAAGCCGAGGGTTTGAGTTTGACAATCAGCTCCCGCATCCCCGCACTTTCCAACTGGAAGATCCCTCCGGTATCCCCATCCGATAACAGCTCATAGACCTTGGGATCCTCCAAGGGAATATTTGAAATATCGATCTCCTTATTATGGCGCCTCTTGATAATTTTCAGAGTTTGATCAATGACAGTCAGGGTCTTTAATCCCAAAAAGTCAAACTTGATGAGCCCCACCTTTTCTACGTTTTTCATGTCAAACTGGGTCACGATTTCGTCTTTTTGCCCTTTGTAGAGGGGCATAAAGTTTTCCAGGGGCTGATCCGAGATCACGACCCCGGCTGCATGAGTGGAGGCATGCCGGGGAAGACCTTCCAGGGAGCGCGCCAATTTCAAGAGACGGGCCACTTCGGTATCACTTTTCTCCAACTCCGCCAGTTGTTTTTCCTGCTGCAGGGCCTCATCCAGTGTGATATTTAAGACATTGGGGATCAACTTTGCAATGCGATCCACTTCTCCATAAGGCATATTCAACACACGTCCAACGTCACGCACAACGGCCTTGGCCTTCATGGATCCAAAAGTGATGATTTGAGAGACGTTGCCATACTTTTCCTGAACATAACGAATGACCTCATCACGTCCATTGATACAAAAGTCGATATCCATATCCGGCATACTAATACGTTCCGGATTCAAAAACCGCTCGAAGAGGAGATTATAAGGCAAGGGGTCGAGATCGGTGATCTTTAGACAATAGGCCACCAAACTCCCAGCGGCTGAGCCTCGGCCGGGTCCCACTGGAATCTGGCGACTTTTTGCATAATTAATAAAATCTGCCACAATAAGAAAATAACCCGAAAAACCCATCGTCTTAATCAGCGCCAATTCTTCTTTCAATCGATCTTGATATCCCTGTTTCAAGGAGACAAGATCCTGCCCCTTAAATCTCTCCTGAATCTTTTCCCATCTTTTCTCAAAACCACTCTGGGCCAGCGAATCCAAATACTCATCCAGGGTTTTCCCCTTTGGGGGAGTAAATTTTGGGAAATGATAGGTCTTAAAATCAAAATCAAATTGACACCTTTGGGCGATGACCCATGAATTCTCCAGGACCTCGGGATGACGGGAAAAATGGGCCTTCATTTCATCCGGTGATTTAAAATAAAACTGATCCGTCGGAAGGCGAAAACGATTGGTGTCCTCCACCACGTGACCGGACTGAATGCACAAAAGGGCATCATGAGCCCCTGCCTCATCTTTGTCTAAATAATGACAATTATTGGTCGCCACCACCGGAATAGAGAGCCTTTGACCCAAATCGATGAGGGCACTATTCACCTGATCCTGTTGGGGACCCTCTGTGGCCTGAACCTCCAAATAAAAACGATCTCCGAAAATCCGGACCAATTCCCCAGCCATCCGTACCGCGGCCTCTTCCTGGCCCTTCTTGAGGTCACTGGCGACCACCCCGCGTAAATCAGAGGACAAGGCGATGAGACCCTTATTAAATTCTGATAATATTTCCTTATCTATCCGTGGTTTATAATAAAATCCCTCGAAATAACTTGAGGTGATCAGGCGGGATAAATTTTGGTAACCCTCACGGGATTGTGCCAGGAGGAGGATCGTTTGGAGGCCTTGATAGGTCGTCCCAATCTCACGACTCTTCCGGGAACTCTGGGTATTGATAAAGAGCTCTGCCCCAATGACCGGGTGGATTCCAGCCTGATTCATGACCTGATAAAACTCCACCGCTCCAAAGAGATTGGAGGTGTCCGTCATGGCCACAGCAGGCATATGATCATGGACCACCCTCTTGGCCAGGGCCTCAATGGTGATGGTACTCTCCAACAGTGAATATTGGGTATGGACATGAAGATGAACAAAGGAAGGGTCCGTCATCCTTTACTCCCATTCAATGGTGGCGGGAGGCTTTGAGGATATATCATAGACCACACGATTAATCCCCTTGACCTCATTAATGACTCTATTGGAGATCCGTCCCAGTAATTCATAGGGGAGCGCGACCCAATCGGCCGTCATCCCGTCACGCGATTCAACCACCCGAAGGGCCAAGACATTTTCATAGGTCCTGGCATCCCCCATGACTCCCACGGTCTTGACCGGCAACAAGACACCAAAGGATTGCCAAACCTTGGTATACCACCCGGCCTTTTTGACCTCCTGAATAACAATATCATCCGCTGTCCTCAAGATTTCAAGTCGTTCGGGGGTCACTTCATCAAGAATCCTGACAGCCAGGCCGGGTCCAGGAAAGGGCTGCCTTTGAATCAGCTCGTCCGGCAACCCCATGGTCTTCCCCAAGACACGGACCTCATCCTTGAAAAGCTCTCTTAAGGGCTCGATGAGCCTTAAATGCATTTTTTCCGGAAGCCCTCCGACATTATGATGGCTCTTGATGGTCGCTGAAGGACCTCCCTTAAAAGAAACGCTTTCTATCACATCGGGATAGAGGGTACCTTGCATGAGATATTTGAGATTTTTGATCTTACAAGATTCGTTTTGAAAAACCTCGATAAACTCATGACCGATAATTTTCCTCTTTTTTTCTGGATCGATCACCCCTTTGAGTTTTTTTAGAAATTGGTCTCCCGCCTGAATACAAGTGACCTTCATGGACATGTGTTTGTTAAACATGTCCTGAACCCGTTGTGCCTCATTGAGTCTCAAGACACCATTGTCGACAAAAACGGCATGGAGATGATCTCCCACAGCGCGGTGCACAAGGGCCGCCGCCACAGTAGAATCAACACCCCCGGAGACGGCGCAAAGAACCCGATCCTGACCCACCTTCTCCCGAATCTCATTCACCTTGGCTTCAATAAAGGACTCCATCGTCCAATCCCCTCTCAAGTCACAAACCTTAAAGAGAAAATTATTGAGGAGGATCATCCCATTCTCGGTATGAACGACCTCGGGATGAAATTGGACCCCAAAGAAACGTCCATCTTTTGACTGGACGGCTGCGTGGGGACAGGTCTTTGTCTGCGCCAGGGTTTGAAAGCCCGGAGGCAAGATCTCCAATTGATCCCCGTGACTCATCCAAACCTGAAATGAACTCTTATCTAAATGTTGGAAAAGCGGCTCACGATGGAGAACCTCGATCATGGCCTTGCCATATTCCCTCTCTCCCGTCGGATGGACCTTGCCGCCCAGGGTTTGCGCCATCCATTGAAGACCATAACAAATTCCCAGCACGGGGACTTTAAGATCAAAAATCCCTGGATCGGCCTGGGGGGCCTCCGCGTCGGTCACACTCGAGGGTCCCCCGGAAAGAATAATACCCTGGGGATGAAAACCTTTTATTTTTTCAAGGGTGGAGAAACAGGGATAAATCTCACAATAAACATTCGACTCGCGAATCCGGCGGGCGATGAGTTGGGTGTATTGGGAACCGAAATCGAGGATGAGGATCTTGTTCATAGGAACTTATTGAAGCACTCTCTTACTCTTTCCGGTAATTGGGGGCTCCCTTGGTAATCATGACATCATGGACATGGCTCTCTTGGTAACCCGCATTGGTGATCCTCACAAAACGGGCCTTGCGTCTCAGTTCTTTCAAATCCTTGGCCCCAAGATATCCCATCCCCGCCTTGAGTCCCCCTACCAATTGATGCAGGGAATCCGCCACAAGACCCCGATAGGGCACAATGCCTTCAATACCCTCTGGAACGAGTTTTGAAGAGTCCCTTATAGAACCTTGAAAATACCGATCCTTGGAGCCCTGACTCATCGCCCCCAAAGATCCCATGCCACGATAAACTTTGTAGGAACGTCCCTGATAGAGGATCACCTCTCCCGGGGCCTCATCGGTACCCGCCAGTAAGGAGCCTATCATCACGGAATCCGCCCCGAAAGAAATCGCCTTTGTAATATCCCCCGAAAACTTGATCCCCCCATCAGCAATAACGCAAACCTGGGCATCCTTGGCGACCTTGACACAATCCATAATAGCCGCAATCTGAGGAACGCCCACGCCACTGATAATACGAGTCGTACAGATCGAACCAGGTCCGACACCAACCTTCACCGCATCGACCCCCGCTTGAATCAAGGCACGCGCGGCCTCTGCCGTGGCAATATTGCCACCAACAATGTTCATCTTCGGATAGGCCTTGCGGACTTTTTTCACGGTTTCCAAGACTTCGTGGGAATGACCATGGGCCGTATCCACAATAATAACATCAACCCCCGCCGCGATTAAAGCCGCTGCTCGATGAAGTCCGTTGTCCCCTACCCCCACAGCAGCCCCGACGCGAAGGCGCCCCAACGAATCTTTCGTGGAAAAAGGATACAGACTCGATTTTTCAATGTCCTTAATGGTAATCAGGCCTTTAAGTTCACCCTTGTTGTTGACAACGGGGAGTTTCTCAATCCGGTGTGTGTGCAACATTTCCTTAGCCTTATCAATATTGATCCCCTCTTTGACCGTGACGACTTTTTTCGTCATGATTTGAGAAATCTTGCGACCAAGGTTTTTTTCAAAACGGATATCCCTGTGAGTGAGGATGCCTACCAAGATCTTGTTTTTGACGACGGGAAGTCCCGAGATCGACTTCTCCTGCATGATCGTAACGGCCTCAGCCAACTTTTGGTCCGGGTGAAGGGTCACTGGATCCAGTATCATTCCTGACTCGGATTTTTTAACCTTTTCGACCTCAAAGGCCTGTTCTTCCGGAGTCAGATTCCGATGAATAATCCCTATCCCTCCCGCCTGAGCCAAGGCGATGGCCATTTGGGACTCGGTCACAGAGTCCATGGCGGCACTGACAATAGGGATATGGAGGGTCAAATCCTTGGTAAGATATGAGGCAACATCGACATGAGTCGGCAGGACACGGCTTTCGTTGGGGATAAGGAGGATATCATCAAAAGTGAGGGCTTCTGGAATAGAAGAGGGCTCCATAGACTAGCTTTATAAGAGTCGTATTGAGCTGTCAAGGGTCCACGAGTGAAAACTTTCAAAGACTTTAGAGATGCCCTCTATCGGGTCAGGGTCAGGGCATAAAGTCGCCCCCCATTGGAGAGATAAATAAGGATATTCTCATCCAAAAAAGGTGTCCCATAAATCCCTTTACGGGCAAAGCGCCCCGCCATCACATCTCCTTTATCAGCCTGGACAAAATACATCTTCCCCTCCGACGAACCTACTATAATAACATCCTTATAGATGAGAGGTTGCGACAACCCTCCCGGAATCTCCTTATTTTCCCAAATGAGATCCCCTGTTTTTTTATCGAGGGAATAGAGGACGCTGTCCGATCCCGAGATAATCAAGTGATCTTGATAAAGGGCAAAACCAGAGCCACTGCCAATATCCTTTTTCCACACGACATCACCCGTCGTCTTTTTCAAACAGTACAGTGAATGACCAAAGGTCGCTATGTATAAATTGTCCCCTTCAATAAGGGGGGGCATATCCACATCATGAAAGCGTTCCTCGCTCGATTGCAGGGATTTTTCCCAAATCACTGAACCATTGTGGGCATTCAATTTTACAAAGGTCCCGTCGGCATAACCGACAAAAAGAACCCCGCCCTTGGAATCTTCCTCATAAAGAGGAGTCGAGGCAGAAAAAATTGTCATTTTTTGAGAGGGCAAGTTGTGCTCATAGGCCCAAAGCCTTTCGCCGGTTTGTGGATGAAGGGCCTGCAACAACCCGGCCTGAGTCATGACATAAAGGGTCCCTTCTGAATCCGAGATCGTCGGTGCTGCCCGAATCTCGGAATCAAAGGTCACCTTCCAGATCCGTTGACCCTTGTGGATATCCAAGGCATAGAGATTGCCCTTATCATCACCAATAAAAACGCTTTCTTTCCAAAACGCGGGTGTCGTATTGACGGCCCCCTCTGTTTCATACCGCCAATATTTGTGCCCATTTCTCCTCTTTACGGCATAGAACAAATCACTATCGGCCCCCACAAAAATTTTGCCCTGATAGACACGTGGCGAGGCAAATTCTTTTCTCTTATATTTTACCAGCTGGCCTTTTTTAACCAGTGAGACCCATCGGGGTTTAAAAGGGAGTTTATATTGAATGGCACTTTCCTTTTTTAAGGAACGCCCTTTCCAGGCCTCCACCCCTCCGGAGCCAAGCATCAAGGAGCCCGCCAGAATTGAGGATACTATTATTTTTCCTGATTGCTTTGGGATAACCATATTAATCGCCGTGCCACCAATTCCTTGAGGCGGACATCTTGTGATTCATCTTGAATCTCTTTATAAAATTGACGCGCCTTTTCTAATTGTCCCGCATGTTCATAAGCGCGAGCCAGATGATACCGGCTGAATTCCCTCGTTTCATTTTTTGTATCAACCACGGCCTTCTGGTAGTACTCGATCACCTTGGGCCATTCTCCCTTGGCTTCATAGGCCGTCGCGATGTTATGAAGGGCCAGGAGGCGCAAAAAGGCCTTGCTGTCGTCAACCCGTGTCACGGGTTCCAACCAGGAGATGACTTGATCGTATTCTTTTTCTTGAAAGGCCCTTTTCGCGAGGGCCATACGAGCCAATGGCGCCGAAGGACTGTTGGGATACTCGGCCACGAGATCTTTGTAGAGACTTAAACTTCGTGTCGCATCCTTTTCCTGAAAGGCCTGGCTGTACAAAACAAGGGCCTGATGATTGAGGGATTTTAGATGATAAATCCAGGCGATCAAGACCCCCACCACAAGAATCAAGACGATGCCTCCCATGACAAACCGCCTTTGATGGGTCTTGATATAACCCACCCCTCGAAGGAGGATCTCTAAGGACTGATGCATCACACCGGATTCACTGGATCCCTGGATTCGGTTGTAGAGGGCCATAAAGGGGTCTCTAGCCTAAATTGTTCAATGTTGTCAATAACATATTCCACCTCACCTCCTTGACACGGGGCGCTAAATCCCGTACGATGGAGATGAGGTCTGAAGCGATTTATGACTAAACGAATCTTTCCTCGCCTTCGCCGAAGGATTCACCGCATTCGCGAGGACATTGGCAATCAACTCACCTATGTTCGTCTCACCCTGAGTGGTAACAAGATTGAAAAGCTCACTAATTTTGATGACTGTCAGCATCCCGTACTCCTGCTCTACGGTTTTGGGGCCACCCGACGCACCTTTACTATCTTGGAACGACGACTGCGACGGGATGGCTTCTGTGTCTTTAGTCTCAACTTGGGGGGAATTCTAGACACCTTCAATACCCATTGTATCGAGGAACTGGCCAATCTCGTCTATGATAAAATAGAAACCCTGCATCGCCGCTATAATATCAGCAAGATGAGCGTTATCGGCCACTCCAAGGGAGGTTTGATCGGTCGTTATTATATCCAAAAACTCAGCGGGGACAAAAGGGTGGATACCCTCATCACCCTGGGAACTCCCCACAACGGCAATCCCCTGGCCCTCCTGGGTCTCCTCACCCCGATGGCCTTATTTGCCAAGAGCATCCGCCAGATGATCCCCCGATCCTCCTTCATTAAAAAGCTCCAGGGCGGTCACTTTCCGAAAACGGTCAGTTTTATTTCCATATTTTCCAGGGCCGACCGCGTCTGTTATTACAAATCAGCACTCCTCAACATCCCGCCGGGGATCCACAACATGAAAAATATTGAAATCCCCGGGATGAGCCATGCCGATTTTGTCATTCGTAAAAAGGCCTATGAAGTCATCCGCCAAGAGCTTCTTACCGGTCGTCCCCACCCCAAGTCCTCTTCTAAAAAAGCCCCGGCAAAAAAGATGAAAAAAACAAGCCTTCTGAATAAAAAATCCGCCTCTGCGTCATAGTGTTTATTTTCTCCTCTTCCGCGCCTGAAATTTCAACTTGAGAGGCGATTCATGGAGACCCAAAGACTCCCGCAGGGTCTTTACCATAAAGCGGTGATAGGCCGGATGGAGCCCCTGGGGATAGTTGGCAAAGATCGTGAATGTCGGGGGACAAGTTCCGGTTTGTGTCCCATAATAGAATCGTATGGGATACTGCCGATAGATCGGTGGTTCCCTCAAGGCGACTACCTGTTCCAAGGCCTCATTGATCTTGGATGTCGCTATCTTTGTCTTCATTTGCCGAAAAAGCATGGGAAGGACCTTCCAGACATCCTGGACCCCCCAACCCGTTTTCGCAGACAAAAAGAGGATGGGGGCAAAAGAGGCGAAGGGAAAGGCGCGGAGGGTTCGGGCGGCATATTTTTCCATTTCCCGAACTGACCCCTCTCCATTGTTGACCAGATCCCATTTGTTCCACACGATGACAACGCCCCTGTAATTTTCACAAATATAACTGCACAAATGCGCATCCTGTTTTTGAAGACCCGTCTGGGCCTCAAGAATGAGCATCGCAATATCGGATTGCTCCACAGCCCTCAGGGTCTTAAAGATAGAATAACGTTCAACCAGGGAACTTTTTTGTGTCTTGCGACGGATCCCTGCCGTATCCAAGAATGTGTAGGATTGCCCCGGCCAATCAATCACCGTATTGACGACGTCTCGCGTGGTCCCCGGTTCATCGTGAACGACCGCCCTCTCCTCACCAATCAATTGATTGAATAATGACGACTTTCCCACATTAGGCCGGCCCACGAGTGCCACGCGTAGCGTCTCCTTTTTGAGTTGAGAATCGACAGATTTTGATGGAAACATTTGGACGAGGGCATCCAAGAGGTCATTGACGCGATATCCGTGTTCGGCAGAAATCGAAAAAAGGGTGTCGGTCCCCAACCGGTAAAATTCCGTGATCCTGTCCTCATGATGGGGACCATCAATCTTGTTAACGACATAAATAACCTTCTTGGAACCCTTGCGCAGGGTTTGGGCCCATTGCATCTCTTCGGGCAGGAGACCCGACTGTCCATCGGTGAGAAAGAGGACAAAATCCGCCTCTTGAATCGCCACATCGATTTGCTGGCGGATCTTGTCCGCCAAATCAGAACCCTCAAAAAGGAGCCCCCCCGTATCGATGCAGGTAAATTCACGTCCCTCCCAATCCGCCTGGCCATAGTGGCGATCCCGCGTCACGCCGGATATATTGAGGGTGATGGCCTGCCGGCGACCGATGATTCGATTAAAGAGGGTCGACTTCCCCACATTCGGCCGGCCGACGATGGCGATAACGGGTTTCATGATATAACCTTCTTGATTCCCCAGAGAGTTAATGTTAGTTTTTGCCGCTCGTTGTCTATAGGACATGTTGTCATAAATAACAAGTGATGGTGTTTTTTGGTATTTTTTGTGCGCACAAGCATTTTATCCAGATCAAGAAATTTTGAGGAGACTACCGGAGGCGTACCAGAAAGTACGTCGAGGATCGTCGACGAAAAATGACGATGAGATGGGTAAAATGTTGAAGCGCACCTCGCAAATGGCGGCGTAGCTCAGTTGGTTAGAGCAGACGGTTCATATCCGTCGTGTCGGGGGTTCGAGTCCCTCCGCCGCTACCAAAAATCCCCTAGTGCCATTTATGGTACTGGGGGATTTTTTTTAGTGGTGGGACTTGAACTGGGGCAAAGCCCCATGTTCGACCATCAGTTCTCCGAAGGAGAACAATATAATGAACAACTCCTTAAATGGCCCTTGCGACAGCAAGGAGTCCCTCCGCCGCTACCAAAGTCCCCTTATGCCTCTTCTTGAGGCGTAAGGGGACTTTTTGTATTGGTGGAAGGTTGAGAACCCTTTCACGAAGTGAAATGGGTTCAGCGTCCCCAGCGGCAGAGCGCTGGGGCCCTGAAGCCCTACGCATCTCTGATGCTTCAAGGGTCCCTGACCTCTGGTCAGGGGCGCCAGCACCTTCGCAGACCAGAGTCAGAGACTCTGGAACCTGGGGCTCCAGAGGAGCTGATCCGAGCTCAGGTGCGATGGAAGCGTCGGAGATGCGAAACGAGGCGCGATGGGAGCAGTCCCTCCGCCGCTACATAAAATCCTTTCAGTTCCATTTGGGACTGAAAGGATTTTTTATTGCTGACGGACTTGAACTGGGGCAAAGCCCCATGTTCGACCATCAGTTCTCCGAAGGAGAACGATATAATGAACAACTCCTTAAATGGCCCTTGCGTTAGCAAGGGGTCCCTCCGCCGTTCGGTTTTTTTTCCGTTGAGGCCGCCCTCGAAAACGTCCCCTCCCTCCCCTGTTGTCAGGTCTGGTCGTGGCATGGGGATGATGATTGGACCGTGCAAAGGAGGATACATGATAAGGATGATTTTCATCAACAGGCACCGAACGCTTCAGGAGTCGTTCAATGTCACGCAGATAGAGTCGTTCGCTGGCCCCACAAAATGAAATAGCAATCCCTTTGGCCCCTGAACGCGCGGTCCGACCAATGCGATGGACATAGCTTTCTGGATCGTTGGGGAGGTCAAAGTTAATCACATGGCTGATGCCTGCCACATCGATCCCTCGTGCCGCAATATCCGTGGCCACAAGAACCCGACAGCGTCCTTGACGAAAGTCCTCGAGGGCCGCCATCCGCGTCGTTTGCGACTTATTTCCATGAATCGCGCGGGCCTTAACCGCCGTTTTTTCCAATTGGGTCGCCAAACGATTGGCCCCATGTTTTGTGCGGGTAAAGACAAGGGCCCGATCCATACCAGGGGCCTTGAGAAGTTCAGAGAGCAGGGCGCGTTTATTGGCGTCCTCCACAAAGAGGACCCATTCCTCAATATGGTCCGCAACTGAGGCCGGAGGAGAGACCGCAATTTTGACAGGATTGATCAAGATCCCCTGAGCCAGCTTAAGGATCTCGGGGGCCATGGTGGCCGAGAAGAGCAATGTCTGGCGCTCCCGCGGCAGTGTGGCAATAATCCTCTTTATGTCAGGGAGAAACCCCATATCCAGCATGCGGTCCGCCTCATCCAAGACAAAGACCTCCACACTCTTTAATCCGGCATATTTTTGATTCATGAGATCAAGGAGTCTCCCGGGGGTGGCCACGAGGACATCCACCCCGCGCCTCAAGGCCTCGACCTGTGGACTCTGACCCACACCACCAAAAACCAGGGCGTGAGAGAGAGGGAGATAACGACCATAAGTCTTAAAACTCTCACTCACCTGTGCCGCCAATTCCCGTGTGGGTGTCAACACCAGCACACGGGCCCCATGAGGGGGGGCCTTTTTGCGATTCGTGAATAGTTTTTGCAAAATAGGGAGGGCAAAGGCCGCTGTCTTTCCAGTCCCTGTTTGGGCACAGCCAATCAGATCACATCCCGTGAGGAGCGGTGGAATGGCCGCAGCCTGAATCGGCGTCGGACGCTCATATCCCTTTTCTGTGAGGGCCCGTATAATCAGTGGAACGAGATTGAGCTCGTTAAATGTTTTTTCGTTCATTGTTTTCCTATCCTTTTCTTTTGGACCTTCAAACTTCGCGATGCACTCGTCACCCTTGACAAGGCACGCTGACGCCATGAGGCCCTTTTTATACGCAGACACCGAGCCACAAACACATATTATAGCTCTGACGGGTGCGGATCCCCGAAGGGGATCGATTCATTTTTTTTGTGTGATTTAAAACAAAAGAAGAGATACGCTGGAAATAGCTCTTAACAGAAGATTCAAACCACTATGCTTGCATCATGACTATAGGCAAAATCACTTCAAAAAGCAAGCACTGATCTCTTATCGGTGGAGCCCCAGAAAGGTTGCGTAATAAAAAAAGGTTCTATATATTAACAGCTCTCCCACTATCTATCTAATTATGAGACTGTTAGTATCACAAAATCCTGATGCTCCGTATCCAAGATCTAAATAAGGCCTATGGCTCCGAGATCCTTTTTGAGGAGGCCTCCCTTCAAATGTCCCCTAGAGAACGGCTGGGTCTCGTGGGGCGTAATGGTCACGGAAAAACGACCCTTTTCCGGATGATTCTAGGGGAAGAACACCCCGACGATGGGATCATCACACTGCCCCAAAATTACCGCATCGGTCACCTGGCCCAACACCTCAATTTCACCCAACCCACTGTGCTGGATGAAGGGTGTTTGGGCCTGTCAGAAGAGGAAAGATATGACCATTATAAGGTTGAACGCATCCTCTTTGGTCTGGGTTTTACAGAAGAGGACATGGGAAGACCGCCAGCTGTCTTTTCAGGGGGATTTCAGATCCGTCTGAATCTGGCCAAGGTCTTGGTCTCCAATCCCAACCTCCTTCTTTTGGATGAGCCCACCAATTACCTGGATATCGTCTCTCTTCGATGGATCATAGGTTTTCTCCGGGGCTGGAAGAATGAGCTCATCCTCATCTCTCATGACCGGGAATTCATGGACAGCGTCACCACTCATACGGCCGCCATTCATCGGCACAAGATCCGAAAGATCCAGGGCAATACAGGCAAGCTGTACGGACAGATTGCACAGGAAGAAGAGATCCACGAAAAAACCCGTCTCAACGAGGAAAAACAGAGGAAACACATCGAAACCTTTGTCAACCGCTTCAGGGCCCAGGCCACAAAGGCCTCGGCGGTCCAGTCACGCGTGAAGCTCCTTGAAAAAATGCCGGCAAGACAAAAGTTGTCCAGAATTGCCAACCTCGATTTTTCATTTCATTATGCCCCCTTTGCGGCCAAGGTTCTCATGGAGGTCCAAGACCTCTCCTTTCATTTTGAGCCCAAAAATCCCTTGATTTCTGATTTCAATCTAACGATTGGTTCCAAGGACCGGATCGCGGTCATTGGGAAAAATGGAAAGGGAAAATCAACGCTCCTCAATCTCATGGCCCATGAACTCACACCGCAAAGAGGGGATATCCGTTCCCACACCAACATGAATCTCGGATATTTTGGCCAAACAAATATCAATCGTTTGAATCTTGAGAAGACCGTTGAGGAGGAAATCTCCCAGTCCAATCCTGATCTCAACCGAACAGCGGTCAGGACAATCTGTGGAATCATGATGTTTGGAGGGGAGCGTGCTGAAAAAAAGATCTCTGTGCTTTCAGGGGGAGAACGAAGCCGCGTCCTTTTGGGAAAAATCCTGGCAGCCCCGACCAATCTCCTCCTCCTAGACGAGCCCACCAATCACCTTGACATGCAGTCCATTGAATCCCTGGTGGAGAGCCTGCAGGATTTTAATGGTGCCGTCGTCATCGTCACCCACAGTGAGATGATCCTCCGAGAGGTGGCCACAAAACTGGTGGTCTTTCAGCACGGAAAAGTCACGGTCTTTAATGGGAGCTATGATGAATTTCTCGAAAAGGTCGGCTGGGATGAGGAAAAAGAGGAGGCCTCTCCTCTACCGAACATCGTGCCCCTCATGCCTGAAATGAAAACTCCTCCCCCTCAAGGTAAAAACAAAAAAGAGGCCCGCAAAAAACGCTCACACCTCTTGATGGAACGGGCCAAGACCTTAAATCCCCTCAAAGAAGAAATCACGGCCCTTGAAAATGAGATCTGTCGCCTTGAGACCGAGCTAGCTTCACTCAACAATCAACTCATTGATGCCTCCATCAAGAGCCAAGTCGACCAGTTTGTCACCCTGTCTAAGACCCTTAAAGAAGTAGAAAAAATGATCGACAAACACTTTGGTAGATTAGAAGTCCTGACCAAGAGATACGAGGAGAAAATTAAAAAATACGAAGACTCAACACAGAAAATTTAGAAACCCCACCGGGTGGCATAGGCAATGAGTCCGATGAGGACGGAGAGGAATATTTTCCAATCAATCATGGCATCAATAAATTATGCAAGGCCTATGCCATAATTATTCTAATTTTATGCGGCATAACTTATTGATTTTATTAGTTTTTAATTTTATCACCCACCCATATATTTATCATAATGATAATTCATATCATATTGATAACATAAAATTTCTCACAACAACTGAATGAACGTCATTGTTAATGTAAAACATAAGGAATAGAAAAATAGAAATAATTCTCGCAACATTGTCCAAATCGCCACGATAAATCCCTCCATAATGCCCCTCTCCTCCATTCCATTATCCTCGTTTGTTGAGGCCCTGCGTGAAAGCAACATTGACGTCAACCTCATTTTACCCACGGCAACCCTCGAATCGATGGAGGAGACCCTCCCCGTGACCATCGCCGTCGAACAGGGTGTGAGTGGCGACGGTGCGATTGAAATCCCCATTGTCTCGGTGAGAAATGGGTCTCCTGAGGTGATCGGATGGCGGCACCTCCATGCGGACGGGACACTAGTTGACAGATTTGACAACTCTCCGTCCACACAACTTCACCGGCAAAATATCAACCCCGATACGGCTAGAAACCTTGTGACCGGGGCCTTTACCGCCGATGAGCTTCTCCTTCAAGACCGTGGTACAGTCCCCTCTCTTTCCCAGGAGGGGGAGGTCTTTCGCATCAACTGGCTCCTCGCCGAATATGATCGCATCGAACAAGATCTTGTTTTTCTTGGTTGCGCCTTGAACATCTATCTCTCCATCCCTGTCACGCCCAGCCTGGAAAGGGACATCAGAAGGACATCCGGACTTGTAGAAGAGGCCAGCAACCGCCTTCAAGAACTCAATACTGCCATCGATACACTCCCCCACTCGCTTAATGGTCAATGATGAAAAACCCTCGTTTTTCAGATTTTCGATTTTTTTCAACTAGTTTTTCTAAACCATTAATTTTGCGAGTTTTTTCTTGTCTGGTGAAAAAATGTGCAATATTGCCTTTATCACAGTATTTTCAATTATTTGCCAGATCTTTGACTCAGCGCGTTCTCGGAGTCAAGTCTTTGTCATTGACGGGGCCTTTTTAAAGGATCACAAAATTTGTAAACGCTTAAAGTATAACCATTTTTCGGTTTTCCTTTAGGGGAGGAGTGCGTGGGGCAAAAAAAATCGATTTTTTCGATAATTTTTATCGCTCTATTATTTCTAGGCGGAGTGGCGTGTTCCAGCATCGAGGACATCCCCTCTCCCGCCCCTTCTGCGGCGCCTGCCCCTGAGATCAAAAACGATGGTGAAAATCGCTATCCCTTTCCCGGTCCTCAGGCCCTGGTTGCCATGGGTCAAAGCGCGGATTACGTTGTGGAGGGCGTCGTGGGTCCGATGTGGAGTCGCTGGGAGGTCGATGAGCGAGGCAATACCCTCATTTTTACCTACGCCACGGTCAATCTCACCCATGTCTTCAAAGGGGCCCTCCCGCCGACGATCACCGTCAAGAATGTGGGGGGACAGGTGGGGGATGAGGTCATGTTTTACTCCCACGTCCCCCAATTTTGGAGCGAGGGGGAACACGTCTTTCTCTTTTTGAACAGCAGAATCGGCTATCTCTGGGGACGGCAGGGGGAACCCAGCAAGATCGTCATCAATACCGACGATAATGCGGAGTTTGTCGACGAGCTCGTAAGCGTGAAGGACTTGAGGGCCTTGATTGTGGAGTCGCAGCCAAAATGAAACACCCTTTCTCAAAAAAAGGCCTCACTCGCGGCCTCATTATGATGATCGTGGCGATTGCGGGACTCCTCCTCTCTCCTCCTACAAACGCGTTTGTGATCCTTCATCAGGGGTGGGATGACATCCTTGAGATTTACAATCCCACACTCCCCTACCGCATCAATACGAATCTCCCCGGGGGGAATGCGGCAGAAATCGTCGCCCGGACCCAGGCGGCCGCCACTAGCTGGCATGATGAGACGGGGGCCCCTGTCCAGTTTAGCTATCAAGGGGCCACAGGAGCCAGTACATTTGGCAATGATGGTATCGATGCCGTCTTTTTCGCCCCAGGTCCTGACCTCTACAACCCTCTTGCCTTGGCTATTGGTGGGATAGTGTATAATGTTTTTTATGAGATTATGGGTTTTGATATGGCATTCTATCTCAATAACAGCAACGGCCCCATTTCCTGGTACACGGGGGCCGGTGCACCCCCTCCCCCCACAAATTACGATTATCAAACAACGGCCCTGCATGAGATGGGTCATGTCCTGGGGCTCGGGCATACCCCCGTGAGCGCCGCTATCATGTACCTGAGCATACCCTCTGGTGCGGCCAAGAGAAACCTCCATGCAGATGACATCAATGGGATCAACTCCATCTATCCCACTATTGGTTTCCCCACGGCCGAGGCCGGTGGCGACCAGACGGTCGATGCCGGGGATCCCGTCACGATCAACGGTGGGGCGAGCCTCAATCCCGCCGGTGGGGCGCTGAGTTATTCATGGTCCCAGACCCTGGGTCCCCCCGTCGCCCTTTTTGACGGCGGTTTTGACGAGGTGAATTTCTCCTTTACGGCGGGATCCTTTCCCGTCGACACACTTCTTCGATTCCAGCTCATCGTGACCAATGGCGCCGGTGCGAGCGCTCCGGACACCGTCACCATCACCGTCCTTCGCGATGCCGTGGCCTTTAACCAGGACCCCACGGCCAATGCCGGTCCGGATCAATCCGTCGGCCCGGGGGCCGCAGTCACCTTAAACGGATCTTCAAGTAGCGATGCCGATGGGGATGCCCTGACCTATTCATGGACCCAGTTGGCCGGACCTGCCGTCGCACTGACCGGCGGCAACACCGCCAATCCCACGTTTACGGCGGGCCATTACAATGCCAACCAAAACCTGACCTTCCGCTTGACCGTTGAGGACATCTACGGGGACACAGACACGGACAATGTCATTGTCCAGGTGAGCGGCGATCCCGCCTTGATGGATTCGGATGGCGACGGCCTGACCAATGCCCAGGAAACGCTTCTGGGCACCGATCCCAACGATGCCGATACCGACGGGGATGGCCTCGAGGATGGCGAAGAGATCAATGATATCCATACCGATCCCACAAATGGAGACAGCGATGAGGACGGGATCCTTGATGGGGCCGAGATCACGGTGGGGACGCTCCCCCTCCATCCCGACACCGACGGGGACGGGATCACGGACGGAAATGACGCCAACCCCCTCGTCATGGCTCGCCACGTCAGCGATTTTACGGGTGATGGGCGTACCGATATCGCCTTTCACAGCTATTCAAATGCCACGACT
>MGSF01000047.1 GCA_001798715.1 Deltaproteobacteria bacterium RIFCSPLOWO2_02_FULL_50_16
GAGATCGCGAAGGCCATTGCCCAGGAACTCGATCGACAAGAATCCAATCTCGAAATGATTGCCTCGGAGAATTTTGTCAGTCCCGCTGTCTTGGAGGCCTCCGGGTGTGTCATGACCAACAAGTATGCCGAGGGCTATCCACAAAAGAGATATTATGGAGGGTGCGAATGTGTGGATGTGGCTGAGTCCCTTGCGATTGATCGTGCCAAGAAGCTCTTTGGGGCGGAGCACGCCAATGTCCAGCCTCATTCGGGATCCCAGGCCAATATGGCCGTCTACCTTCATGCCTGTAAGGTCGGGGATTCTGTACTGGGCATGAGTCTTTCCCACGGGGGACATTTGACCCATGGTTCTCCCGTCAATTTTTCCGGTTTTATTTTTCGTGCCCATGCCTATGGTCTTCATCCTGAAACGGAGAGGATTGATTACGATCAGGTCCGGGATCTGGCCAAAAAAAATCAACCCAAACTCATTGTGGTCGGGGCCTCGGCCTACCCCCGCTTTATTGATTTTAAGGCCTTTCGTGATATCGCCGATGAAGTGGGGGCGCGCGTCATGGCGGATATTGCCCATCCTGCAGGGCTTGTGGCGACAGGTCTTCATCCGGATCCCGTTCCCCATTGTGAATATGTGACGACAACGACCCACAAGACGTTACGGGGTCCCCGAGGAGGGATGATTCTGTGTCGTGAAGAATTTGCCAAAGGGATCAATAGCAAGATCTTTCCTGGTATCCAGGGAGGGCCCTTGATGCATATTATCGCGGCCAAGGCCGTGGCCTTTCATGAGGCCTTGCAACCCTCTTTCAAAAAATATTGTCAGCAGGTGATCGACAATGCCAAGGCCCTGGCCGAGACCCTCATGGCCCAAGGATATCGTCTGGTGACGGGAGGGACGGACAATCACCTCCTCCTGGTCGATCTGACGGATCAGGGGATGACTGGGAAGGAGGCCGAGGAGGCTTTGGGGGTGGCCGGGATCACTGTCAATAAAAATACGGTCCCCCATGAAACGAGGTCTCCGTTTGTGACGAGCGGTATTCGCGTGGGAACCCCGGCGCTCACAACTCGCGGGATGAAGGAAGGGCAAATGAGGCAAATCGGCCAATGGATGGATGGTGTTCTTAAAAATCTCAATAACGCCTCCGTGTTAAAAAAAATAAGGGGTGAGGTTCGGGAGCTTTGTCAGAAGTTTCCGTTGTATAAGAAGGGTTGATGCTAATGATATACTGTTCGCAGGGCTCACAGTACCTGAGGCACCGGAGGTGCTGATCCGTGAAATGTCCTTTTTGTCTTAGCATTAACAATCGTGTCGTGGATTCCCGGGAGTCCGGTGAAGGGGATATCATTAGGCGTCGCCGCGAATGTGATGATTGCGCCAAGCGATTCACGACTTACGAGAGGGTGGAGGAGATCCTGCCCCATGTGATCAAGAAGGATGGCCGTCGGGAACCCTTTGAACGATTAAAAATAATCACCGGTATTCAAAAGGCCTGTGAAAAGCGCCCCATCAGCGTCGAGACCATTGAAAATGTCGTCAGCCAAATTGAGCGTGTCTTGCAAGAAGGCGGTGAGAAGGAGATTCAATCGACAGAGATAGGGACCAAGGTCATGGAGCATCTGCATGCGCTGGATGAAGTGGCCTATGTTCGCTTTGCCTCGGTGTATCGTTCTTTTAGGGATATTAGTGAGTTTATGAATGAGTTGCAGGGGCTTTTGAAGGCCTCCCCTAAGACTTAGTAGGCTGTTGACAAAGTGGTTTTTCAGGATGTTGAGAAAGGTCCCAGATACGAGGCGGGCCGCTGAGACGCGACGCAGGCGTACTAGCAAGTACGTCGAGGAGCGATCGAAGCGGCCAACGAAGTAGATGGGCCTTTGTCAACATCCTGTTAGCATAGTGTCGGTTTATTTGTGATGCATCCAGACATCCGATTTATGAAACGTGCCCTCCTTTTGGCCGAAAAGGCCCGGGGCCGCACATCGCCCAATCCCCTGGTGGGGGCCGTTGTCGTTAAAAATGGACAGGTACTGGCAGAAGGCTATCATAAGAAAGCGGGAGGGGCCCATGCGGAGATCGAGGCCCTCAAAAAGTGTGGGCACAAGGCCAAGGGGGCGACTCTCTACGTCACGCTTGAGCCGTGTCCTCATTATGGACGCACACCTCCCTGTGTCGAGACCCTCATAAAAAGTCGGTTGAGCCGTGTCGTTATTGGGATGATGGATCCTAATCCCCTTGTTCGGGGAAAGGGGATTCGTTTATTAAAGGCTCGTGGGGTGAAGGTCCGTGTGGGGGTCTTGCAGGAGGAGTGTGAGAGGCAGAATGAGTCTTATGTCAAATGGATTGTCCATCAAAGGCCCTTTGTCATCTTAAAAGTGGCGGCAACCTTGGATGGCATGGTGGCTACGGGGCAGGGGGATTCAAAATGGGTGACGAGTGTCGAGGCCCGTCAGCACGTCCATCAGATGAGGGATCAGGTGGATGCCATCTTGATCGGGGTCAATACCGTTGTGCGTGATGATCCCCGCTTGACGACCCGAATGATTGGAAAGAAGGGAAGGGATCCCATTCGTATCATCGTGGATGGGACCCTTTATATCGATCCTCAGAGGAAGGTTTTAAATCTCAAGTCCAAGGCCCCCACGTGGTTGGCGACCACTCACGAAGCCAATCCAGTCAAGATTGAAGAAATCAAAAAGAAGAAAAATGTCGATATCCTCACCTGCCGTGACCAAAACGGTCGGTTGGATTTAAAGGATTTATTGATCCAGCTGGGTCAAAGGGGGGTCGCGAGTCTTTTGGTGGAAGGGGGACCCGCCATTCACTCTTCCTTTATCAATGAACGGCTTGCGGACAAGGTCATGATCTACTATGCCCCCAAGCTCCTGGGCGGGGGCGCCCTGTCGATGTTTAATAGTTTGCGCGTGGCCTCCCTTAAGCACTTGTTTGTCTTGAGGGGCTTGAAGGCCACCCCCATTGGGGACGATATGCTCCTAGAGGGGTATTTCTAGACCGAAGTGGTGACTTAAGGCCCCAAAATTCATACCCTTTCAGGGGTCTTTATTTTTAGAGTCTAGAAAAAACCCAATAAATACACGAAATTATAAAATTTCCAAACCCCTGTTTTTGGCACCAATATTGCTAATTTCAGGGAGTATATGGGTAGAAGGTCTATACTCCTATTGTGCGCCCTTCTTATGACACTCACTGGTGGATTGGGTTGCGGCGTCAAGAATAAGGGAGACAACAAACAGCAAAGTGTCCTCCCCAATGGTTCCTTGGGGGTCCAGGCCCTTTTTGGTCAATGGACGGCCGAGGAACTCACGGCACGTGGTGAGCGCTATATCATCACCTTTAATCCCCCTCTTAAGGAAGGGGATGAGGCCAAGGATTTGAGCTTTGATGTGGCGGCCATCCTGGCCTCGGGGCAGTCCTTCCCCGTGGTCGTGGGAATGTACTCGGCGGATAATGAAGAGATCACGTTTACCTATCCTGATGGATCGACGTCGACGAGTCCCTTTCTGACCTCGCAGACCCAATTGGTTTTGGATGAAGAAGATGTTTATCATCGTTTTGATCCCGCAACCGTCCCCGGGGGACACCTCGTCGGCCAGATCCGCATGGATGACGGGACGGGACAACCGGTCCCGGATACGGCGATCACCGTAAGTTCAGCGGGGGGCTCGCCCTATACGGGGCCTCAATCCGTTCCGGGAGACATTCTTGTCAAATATAAATCGGGGATGGGTCCCTCCTCATTGTCGGCCCTGTCCCTTGTGAGTCCCGTGACGGGGGAGAAGAAGGCCCTCCCGCCCCATACGGTCAAGGCCTCCGTGGGTTATCACAAAATTAATATCAAGCGTTCCCAACCCACTCTCCAAGGGATGGCCGTGTTGCCCAAGTTTCAGCAGGTGATGAACAGTTTTACGGAGTTAAATGAGATCACCGATGAGGTCCTAGAAGAATTGAATCGCCGTTCCGATGTCGAATATGCCCATCGCAACTGGTATCTCTCCGCCGCGAGCGTCGATGATCCCGGATATTCACAACAGTGGTACCTTAATATGATCAATTGGCTTGGGGCCATGGCCGTGAATAATGGGACCCCCGTGGGAGGGGGCGATGTCGTGGTGGCCGTTTTGGATTCCGGGATTATAGGTCATCCGGACCTTAGTGGGAAACTCCTTCCCGGTTATGATTTTATTTCGGACCCCAATTCCTCCGCAGATGGAGATGCACGCGATCCCAATCCCGTGGACAATGGGGCCTGCGATTTGACCGATAATCCGACTTGCAGCTCCACGAGCCTCTCTTCCTTTCATGGGACCCATGTGGCGGGTTCGATTGGGGCCATTGCCAATAATGGTGTCGGTATTGCGGGCGTCAATCCTCAGGTCAAGGTCATGCCCGTCCGTGTCCTGGGGCGTTTTAATGGGACGGTGGAAGATATTGCGCAGGCCATTTATTATGCGGCCGGACTGGCCAATGATTCAGGGACGGTCCCGGTCCAGCGGGCCCATGTCATCAATATGAGTCTCGGGGGCAACCCCGGAGATCCGGCCAAGATTCAGGCCCTCCAGGAGGCGATCAATGCGGCCCATGCGGCGGGATCCATCATGGTGGCCGCGGCAGGGAATTGCCATCTTGATCTGAGCACTTGTGGGGACACCTTTTATCCGGCCGGGAGCAATCACGTCCTCTCCATCGGGTCCGTGAAGGCCGACGGGAGCTTTGCCAGTTTATATTCCAAACATAGCAATTATCAATTTCTTGTGGCCCCCGGGGGCTCCGGAGGGAGTGTCGATGAGAATCAGATCTTGAGTCTCACCATCGGCAACGGGATGTCCTGGCTCTTCGGGACCTCTCAGTCGGCCCCGCTCGTCTCCGGTGTCGTGAGCCTCATGTTGGCGGCCAATCCTGATTTACGCGATGGTTCGGAGGCGGACGTCAATGTTGTCAAAAATTGCCTGAAGACGACGGCCATTGATATGGGGGATGCGGGTTATGATGCCTATTATGGTTGGGGGTTGGTGAATGCGCGGGATGCCGTCCTCTGCGCCATGGGCCTTGATTCGCTGGTCGGGGCCCCTTCATTGGGTGTCTCGGCGCAGAATGTCAATGCCGGGGCCTTTTCCAATGAAATCGTGATCCAGGCCTACAATCAGGGTGGGGGGACGATCAATGGTATTGCCGTGACCCCTTCCACCAACGAGGGGGGTAACTGGTTGAGTGTCGATGTGGGTTCTTCCTCGGATCCTGCCCTTATCCGGATTAATATTGATCGCACAGACTTGACCGGTGGCGAATATACCGGTGAGCTCCAGGTCACTTCGGCCAACGCAGGGTCAAAGACGATCAACGTCTCCATGAAGGTGGCCTATGGATTGTCCGGTGAATTGGGCGAACTCGATCAAAAGCTCCAGGACCTGATTGATTTGATCGAGGCCAATGGGGGCGAGCTCTATCAAAATCAGGTGGATGTCGGCAATGTCATCGTCCTCCTCCTGGATTATGAGACGGATAACTACAAGTACGGACTCAAGACCAATTTTGCCAATAACTACTTTTATGGCTTTGTCGGGGTGGAACCGGGGACATACAAGGTCGTTGCCGGTATGGATCTCAACAACGACGGCGAGATTTGCACGGAGGATGAGCCCTGCAATGCCTGGCCCGATCTCTCCAATCCCATGGCGATCCAGGTCGAAGAGGATACCCGCCTCTACGATATCTTCATCCCATTCTAATTGACTCCTCATTTGTCATTCGATACATCATAGCTGTTATTTTTAAAGAATCTGCATTGTATTCTTTCCGTCGTCTTTGCCTCCCGTGACGACCCCATGGACCTAGCGGGTTATGAACCTTCTCGCATTATCTATGTTGCGAGCTTTCATAACCCGCTAGGTCTCATGGAGGTGCCCGTCACGTACGGCAGGCCGACTCCAAGAATACAATGCAGATTCTTTAAAGAGAGAAAGGTCCAACCATGTTCACCGGCATTATCGAAGGCATCGGCACGGTTCGCAAGATTGTCAGGCGCAGGACTTCTCATCGCTTGACGATCCGGAGCCCTTTTTCTTTGGCGCGCGTCAAACTCGGCGAGAGCATCGCGGTGAATGGTGTCTGCCTCACGGTCGTCGCCAGGCGTCAAAGATCCTTCGATGTGGATGTGGCGCTGGAGAGCCTGCGGGTCACGACATTGGGTGAACTGGGTCAGGGATCTCCCGTCAATCTCGAACGCGCCTTGAGACTCCACGATCGATTGGGAGGGCATTTAGTCCTCGGTCATGTGGACGCCTTCGGGACCCTTACAAAAATAAAAAAATATTCCAAGGGTCCTCGGTCTCCGACCGAGGGCCCATCGCGCCTCTGGCGCTCCAAGGGTCCTCGATCTCTGATCGAGGGACAAGAGTGGCAGATCACCTTCCCCCCCCGTCTCAAAAAATACATCCTCACCAAGGGCTCCATTGCCCTCGACGGGGTGAGCCTCACGGTCAATGCCATCAAGGGATCCCACTTCAGCATCTATCTCATCCCGTATACCCTTAAGTGCACGACATTAAAGGGGAAAAAGCCTAAAGACCGTCTCAATATAGAGGTTGACATCCTGGGAAAGTATGTGGAAAGATGGCGGGCGAAAAGCGGGTAACATTTTGTTTTTGCAAAGGAAATCCTATGGCCAATATCCTGCCTTTAGATACGGCCTCACAGCGTGTGATGAGGGCCATCACCGAGCTTCAAGCGGGTCGGATGGTCATCCTGGTGGATGATGAGGACCGCGAGAACGAGGGCGACCTGGCCATGGCGGCCGCCAAGGTCACACCGGAGGCGATCAACTTCATGGCCAAATTTGGGCGGGGGCTTATCTGTCTTTCGCTCACGGAGGAACGGAGTGATGCCTTAAATCTCCCCCCGATGGTCTCGGAAAACACGGCCATGTTTGGGACGGGTTTTACCGTCTCGATCGATGCCCGCGAGGGAATCACGACGGGGATTTCAGCCGCCGACAGGGCCACGACTATCTTAAAGACCTTGGATCTTGAGGCCCAGCCCAGTGATTTTGCGAGGCCGGGGCATGTCTTTCCCTTGAGGGCTCAAAAAGGGGGGGTCTTAAAGCGGAGTGGTCAGACGGAGGGATCGGTGGATTTGGCCCGCTTGGCGGGCCTCGCTCCAGCCGGGGTCATCTGCGAGATCATGAATGATGATGGGACGATGGCCCGGATGCCGGACCTCCAGAGATTTTCAGAGGAACATCATTTGGTGATTGTCTCCATTGCCGATCTTATCCACTATCGGATGCAGAATGAAAAGCTCGTCCATCCCGTGGCCCGCGCCAAGCTCCCCACTCGTTTTGGAGAATTTGAGATCATTGCCTTCAAAAATGAGGTGGATGATCTGGCCCCTGTTGCCTTGATCATGGGCTCGGTGGATACGGGAGAACCGATATTGGTGCGGGTCCATTCGGAGTGTCTCACCGGGGATGCCTTGGGCTCTGTGCGATGCGATTGTGGTTTTCAATTGGAGGAGTCTTTAAAGATGATTGCCCAAGAGGGGCGGGGTGTTTTTCTCTATATCCGCCAAGAGGGTCGCGGCATCGGATTGATCAACAAGCTGAAGGCCTATGCCCTGCAAGATGAGGGGTATGATACCGTCGAGGCCAATAAGAAACTGGGTTTTCAGCCGGACCTCCGGGATTATGGTATTGGGGCCCAGGTCTTGGCCTATCTGGGTCTCAAAAAATTGCGTCTCATGACCAACAACCCGCGGAAGATCGTGGGTCTCGAGGGTTTTGGATTGGAGATAGTCGAGCGTGTTCCTATTGAAATCGAACCCAGCCATGCCTCACTCGATTATTTGAAGACCAAGCGTGACAAATTGGGTCACTTACTCAAAAATCTCGAATCCCTCAAGGGACGTGTAGACACGTCCATGAAAAAGGTGAAAGAGGTGAAGTCGTGAGTCGGTCTTCGGCATTTTTATCGGAGGGGCCCTTGGAGGGGTGTCAGGGAGGGCTTGAGGGTAAAGACTTACATGTCGCCATCCTGGTGAGTCGCTATAATGCGATCATTACGGGGCGTCTCCTGAAAGGGGCCAAGGAGGCCTTATTGGGTCATGGGGTGACCCTGGAAAATTGTGAAATATTTACGGTCCCGGGGTGTTTGGAACTACCCCTTTTGGCCCTCAAACTGGCCAAGAGCGATGATTATGATGCCCTTGTGGCCCTGGGGGCTGTGATCAAGGGGGAAACGGCCCATTTTGAATATGTGTGTCAGGAGTCCTCGGCCGGTTTGATGCGTGTGGCCCTGAAGACGGGTCTCCCCATCGGGTTTGGTGTCTTGACGACTTATGACGAGGGGCAGGCCCTGGAGCGTAGTGGAGGACGGTGGGGCAATAAGGGGGAAGAGGCCGCCTTGGTGGCCCTGGAGATGGCCAATTTGCTCAGAAAAATTCACAAAAAGAAGGATTCTAGGCAGTAGGATTATTATGGGACACAGAAGAAAGGCAAGGGAGTACGCCCTCCAAATGTTGTATCAATTGGAACTGGCACGGGAAGAACCCAAGATCGTGTACGAACATTTTTGGAGGAGTCAAAAGGCCCCCGAGGAAGTTGTCGCATTTGCGACACAAATAGTGGATGGGACCTTTAGAAATCTCAAGGAAATTGACGATCTCATCGAAAAACATTCGACGCACTGGAAGATTTCCCGGATGAATGCCGTTGACCGCAATATTTTGCGTCTCTCCGTTTACGAGATCCTTTTCTGTCACGACATCCCTGTCAGTGTGGCGATCAATGAGGGGATCGAGATCGCCAAAAAATTTGGGACGGATGAATCCAGCAGTTTTGTCAATGGCGTCTTGGATCACATTGCCAAGGAACAACCTCTAAAAATGATATAAGGGGCATCGTTTCCATGTTGCAACTCATTCTCACATCCTTGCCTTATGATCGTATCCCCGCCCAGGCGGTGGTCTCGACTTTTTTCAAGGATGTTCGCCCCCTGCAGGGGACTTCTGCGTTGATCGACTGGAGACTCAATGGGCGTCTCTCACGGCTTATTTTGGATCATCGTATTTCAGGAGAATATCTGGAGACCCTGATGGTCCCTCTGAACGGGAGATTAAGGGCCAAGGAACTCCTCTTGTTTGGTCTCGGTTCCCTGTCGGAGTGGAATGAAAAACGACTGGGTTCTCTTCTTGAGTCCATCATCAGCAAATCTTCCGGGATGCGCTATCGCCAGATTGTTTTTAGTTTTGAAGATTTGGCAAAGGATTTCATGGAATGGCGCAATTATCTCCGGGAATTGGTCGTCCATTTGTATCCCCTGGCGGAGGAAAGGGATATTTCATTTGTTTGTCGGGAGAATGACAAGTGGATTGCGGAGACCCGCCGGCGCAACATGGACTTGGGTGTGGATGTCCAGATCGACTATGATTTTTGATCTTCCCTAAGCTTAAAAGACCTTCTTTGCTCTCCTAAAAGGAGAATAACACCTTTCAATAACTGACAAAAAAATGACGATTTTTCTCATTAAATTATCAATTTGATAAGACCCTAACTCTGTCGAAACTCTAACAGACTGAATCTCCAATGGATTTTTCATAAATGATTGGTATCAAAATTGCATCTTTATTTGTTATTTACGGAGAGGACCATGAAGAAAAACACATCGTTTCTTTTCTATATGCTGATACCTCTCTTTCTCTTCTGTAACGTAAATCTTTATGCGCTGGACTTAAAGAACTCTACAAAATCATCGTCTCAAACGGCCAAGGTGTCTCGCGTGAAATTACTGACCGCTCCCAAGTCTATGAAGGGGGGAACAAAAGGTCTTGTATATAAAGCCGCCATGATAAAAAAAGATCCGAGGCTCTCTCAGGCTTATCAGGATTGGGTTTTGCATCTTCATCCTACTGATAGCGATATCCGTGCCGGAATATGGTTCTGGACCCTTGTGCAGAACAGAAGACATCTCATGATCGATGGCAATGCCCATTGTCCGATAAAGGCGAGGAGTTTCCAGGTGTGCTATGTGGCGACGAAAGTCGATTTCACAACAATATTGTATAAGGATGGCCGCGCTACCGTAGTACGCGCAACGACAAAAAGACCTAAACATCTCAAGTATTATATCTCTCAAGAAGGCCCTCATAAAAAAGATGCGTCCGGCAGTGGCTACAAATCTGCTGGCAAAAGAAGTTCGGATGAATACGCAAAGGAACAATTCAAAACTTGGATTGGAGTCGCGCTTGCGGCGCTTTCCAACACCACCGCCAATGACAATAGCAGCAACGATGGTGATGAGACAACGTCAGATGCCGTGACAAGTGATTATCACCTCTCAGACGATGTTGTGGCCTTGAGCCCGGGAGACATGTACATTTCCCCAGACGGTGCCGTAATAATAAATAACGGACAGGATACCACAGACGTTACGATTGAAAACGATCGCTTATCTCGGATTGGGGGAGACTTAGGCAACGTCACGGTTCTTGATGCCATCACCGGCGACCTCCCCAAAGAGATCCAGAGTGAGCTCGACAAACTGCGTGGAGTTGGTGGAATAGTGGATCGGGGCAGACTAACAGGTGCCATAGAGCGTTTCATACAGCAGGATGAAAACGATCATAGTCAGGAGCCGCCGGGGCATGTGCAAAGCGAAAATGTGCAAAGTACGGCGGTCGGCGGAGCCGGAAATCTGGTGAGGGTGATCTATGTGCCTGTGTTCGGGGACATCACAGACAAGCCATCCCGCGAGGCATGGAATAGACATGATAGCGACAATAGCCGGAGGGCACCCAATGAGGCGAGCGATGTTGCACGGTCGCGTCAGGAGGAGGCCGCGCGGAGAGATGCTTCGGGTTCAGGGCAGAGTGCCGATGGGTCGGGAAATGGTCGGGGCGCAGGCAACAGCATCCTCGATGCCTTGGGTTTGGCGTGGGATGCGGCGGCAGGCGCGGTTGGTGGTGTCGCCAAGACAGTGGGAGGGTTTATTGGCGCAATGGCAAAACAGGTCTGGAATTTTTTAACCCAACATTATGACAGGAGTTACCAGCAGAACGATGATGGCGATGACGATGAAGGTTCTGTCGAGGTTATGGACGATGGAGGTGGAGGAGATACGGGTGATGCCGACAGTAGCGATCAAAATTCCCAACAGCAAACTCAAACCAGCAATACCGAAACCGATGAGGAAGGAACGCCCATAACAGATTATGGTGATGGCAACACCGAGTATGCTGGTCCCGGCCCCGAAGATCAACCGGAAAGCGATACCGTCGTTGTTCGGTGTAGCACTGAACAATGCGAGCAACGTGGCATCTCTCGCTGCAGGGAACATCCCGACGATCCGTATTGCTCAAGCGAACAATACCGCAACAGTTGGGGTAGAAATTCGACTGATGTTTTGGAACGTTATTGTATGGCCGCTATCTGCGATGATACTGGTGGCTGTATTTGTGCGGGCGATTCAGGCGGCTGGGTTGATGCCGGAGCCCTTTCGTTGGTAAAGAATCCATCAATAAAAATCCGCACGGACAGTTGTG
>MGSF01000048.1:0-724 GCA_001798715.1 Deltaproteobacteria bacterium RIFCSPLOWO2_02_FULL_50_16
CCCGCCAGTACTGTGGGCATCCGGATTGATGGCCAACAAGACCCCCTTCTCCCTGGCATAGGGACAGAACCTCCAGTCAAGATCGAGGCGGTGGGGATGACTATTAATCTCGATACCCTTCCCATAATCCGCGGCCGCATCGATGACCTGAATCATATCCACCTCATAGCCGGGGCGCGATTTGAGCAGGCGCCCCGTGGGATGCCCCAATAGGGTGGCATAGGGATTCTTGAGGGCCTTGATGATCCGGCGCGTCTGTTCCTTTTTGGAAAGATCAAAACGACTGTGGATGGAGACGATAATAAAATCAAATTCTCTTAAAAGAGCGGGGGGATAATCCAGGGCCCCATCGCTCAAGATATCCGACTCGATCCCCCAAAAAATAGTGACCCTTGGATATCTTTTCCGCAATCTCTCCACCTCTTTTCTCTGTCGCACCAAATCCCCCGCCTTGAGCCCCCCCGCATAATAGGCCGACTGCGAATGATCCGTAATCCCCACATAGCGATATCCCGATTGCCCCGTGGCCCTGACGATCTCCTCCATGGAGGATAGGCCGTCCGAGTCGGTCGTGTGCACATGAAAAAAACCTTTTATGTCTTTTTCCGTCACCAATCGCACTGATCTTTTTTTTTGAGACATGGTGGTGAAAAATAAACCCGGCTCAGCCCGGAGGCCAGGAAAAGGCCCTGCCGCCCAAGAGGTGGATATGGAGGTGAAAGAC
>MGSF01000048.1:766-18925 GCA_001798715.1 Deltaproteobacteria bacterium RIFCSPLOWO2_02_FULL_50_16
ATCCGTCAATCCCTCTTTTTTGGCAACCTCATTGGCCACCCAATACAAATGGCCTATAAGTTTCTTGTCTGCGCCTTCCATGGCCGCCATCTTGGGGATTTCTTTCTTTGGAATAATCAATATATGAGTGGGGGCCTGCGGTTTGACGTCATGAAAGGCCAGACAATGTTCATCCTCATAGACAATTTTTGCCGGGATTTCCTTGTCGATGATTTTTTTAAAAATAGTGCCCATCTTGACCTCCTGTAGAAAAAGATTGGGAAAGCGCGCCTAGTACCTTTTTATTCATACTGGAAGTGGCGATGTGATGGATCTGATCCGGTTTTATCCACTGCCATTCTTTTCTCTTTCTTGTCTTTTCACAAAGGTGGAGCACAAAGGGAAGAAGTGTAATGCGCTGATTCATAATACTATGTTTCAAGGCGGGTAACATTTTGATCACCTCTGTCTTCAACTGCCATTCATGAACTATATTGTTTGTGATCGTTTTGGGAGATAATTTCTCCTTTGTGGTCGCCAGCATGGGAAACTCCCACATGTCTTTCAACACCGTCTTGCCCTGTCTCTGCACCATCAAAAAGCGTCCCTGGTCACATATCAGGGCCACCCCCATAGTAACGGGATGAGAGGGATTTCGAAATATTTTTTTTGGTAAGGCCTCGGGATTCCCTCTAGCCACCGCCCGACAGTAGGGACGCAGGGGACATAAGAGGCAGGTGGGTTTTGTGGGGGTACACACCCGCCGTCCGAGCTCCATCAATCCCTGATTAAAATCGCCGGGGAAGTCTTGGGGCATGACCTGTTCGGCCACGTCCCAATAATATTTTTGATGTTTTTTGATGTCCTTATCTATCCAAAAAAGGCGGGAGTAGACCCGTATCACATTCCCATCCACCAAGGGGACCGGTTTCTGAAAGGCAATAGAGGCAATGGCCCCTGCCGAATACCGCCCGATACCCGGGATCTTTTGCAGGACCTCGGGATCATTTGGCAATCGCCCTTGAAGATGTCCTACGACATACCGCGCCCCCTGATGAAGGTTTCGCGCCCGAGAATAGTAGCCCAAACCGGACCAGATTTTTAAGACATCCTCTAAGGATGCGGCCGCCAAGCGATGACAGTCAGGGAATTCATGAATAAACCTCTTATAATAAGGAATGACGGTATTGACCGTCGTTTGTTGCAACATGATCTCGGAGACCCAGATTTTATAGGGATCTTGGGTGGCACGCCAGGGGAGCCTTTCCTGATACCTTTGAAACCAACGAATCAAGGGTTTTTGAAAGGGGATGTCTTGAATCAAGGGATGAGGGGACATTTCCCCGTTATACCGTGATAGCGCCGAAGGGCAAGTCCTGAAGTTGACACCCCCCAAGAATTTTGTTACCTTGTCCTGACGTTAGAATTGTTAAAATCTCAGTGATTCCGACGTGTTGGCAAATGGAGGATTTATGACCCCTGAGGAATTGGCCGCCCACTTAAAAACAAAAGGGGATATTGTGATTCGTCCCGTCTTTAACCCCCAAGAAGATCTCTTGGTCTTACAGGTCAGTGAAAAAATCCTCCTTCGTGGGCCCCTCATTTTTTCTGATGCCGACGCCGCAGCAGACGCCCCTCTCGCCAAGGCCCTTTTTGAGATCCAGGGGGTCAAGACCGTCACCTTAAGAGAGGATCAGGTTCAGGTCACCCTAAAGACATTGGAGGACTGGACACAGGCCCCTTCACTCATTATTGAAAGGATCCTGGGGCATCTTCAGTCGGGGATCCCTGCTGTATTGGCCCCGGCCTATGACAAAATCCCCGAAAAGAGCGGGGAGGTCGGCCCCCAACATCCCCTCTTTCAAAAGATAAAAGATTTTTTGGACAACGAGGTCAATCCCTATGTCGGGACGCATGGAGGTCATATCGACCTTCTCGGCATCAAGGACTCTGTGGTCTTTGTCAAGATGACGGGGGGCTGCCAGGGGTGTTCGAGCGCCAATGCCACCCTTCGTTATGGGATTGAGGCCCAGATGAAAAATAAATTTCCCGAAATCACGAGTCTCATCGACGTTACCGATCACACCGGCGGGGCCAATCCCTTTATGTAAAGAACTCCCCCACAATGCCCCTCTCATTATGAGGGTGTTTCCTAACTTTCCCTCCCTTTGTAAGGGGGAGAGGTCTTAGGAAACACCCTCATTATTTCAGGGTGAGTTGAACAAACTTCTGAAAAAATTGCCGCCCTAGTCGATTAAGGTTTTCGACCTCTTTTTTGGTGGTCTCTAAAATTTCCCTTTGTTGTTCGTCGGTCAAAAAAATGTCCTGATCCCCTGCCTTCTGGACCCAGTCCTTAATGATCTCCTCCGTCACCTCCAAGTGAAACTGCAGGCCATAGGCATGCCGATGGATGCCGAAGGCCTGATTGCGGCAGGCCGATGACTGGGCCAGATGAATCGCCCCCTGGGGAAGATCAAAGGTCTCTCCATGCCAATGAAAGACCAAAAGTTTTTCGGGAAAATGAGAAAAGAGCGGGTCTGAAGGGGCGCCGGACGGATCAAATTCAATTGGGGCCCATCCGATCTCCCGGATCCCCTTGTAAATAGGCATCCCTTGCGCGGCGGCCAGCAATTGGGCCCCCAAGCAGACCCCTAGCATCGGCTTCCGACACCGAAGCCCTTCCTGGATGAGGGCCATCTCCTCTCGGAGATAGGGTACTTCCTTCTGATCGTTGACGCTCATCGGGCCGCCGAGAAAGATGTAACCATCATAGTCATGAAGGCCCTCGGGCCGCGGCAACCAACTTTTCGAAAGATAGGGACGGAGATAACAATATCGATGCCCCCATGTTTGGAGACACTCTTCAAAGATCCCGGCCCCCTCATAGGGGACTTGTTGGACAATGGCAAAGGAGGACATTATTTCTCGCCTCTATACGTCGCATAAGACGTTGTAGTCTCCCAAACACGCACCTCGCTGATGGCCAAATTTTGGGACCGCCCATATTCATAGATGACTCGGGCGACATTTTCGGCCGTTGGATTGTCATCAAAGATATAAACGGGCTCGTTCTGTGCCTGAAAGGCCGGAAGGAGGGGATCCGATCGATGAAGAAGCATTTTGTGATCCAAATGATCATCAATCCATTTTTTAATAATATCTTTTATCTCGCCAAAATCGATCACCATGCCCCGACTGTCAAGGATCTCACGTTCAATCTCGATATCCGCCTTGGCGTTGTGTCCATGGGGATGTTTACAAGGTCCCTCATAATTCAACAGCCGGTGGCCATAGCAAAAATAGATCTCCTTTGTGGCCTTAAACACCATAAAGTCTCCTTCTCCTATTCCTCACCGGAGGGCGCGATGTGCCGTCCCCCATCGACAGGAATAATCGCCCCTGTTATAAAATCAGTCCCTTCCAATAAAAAGCTAACAGTCTTCGCAATGTCGTCTGGGGAGCCTAGGCGTTGAAGGGGCGTGATTAATTTTAATCTTTTTTTGTTCTCTTCAGTAAAACTCTCCGGCGGGAGTACGGGACCGGGGGCAATGCCATTGACCTGCACATGAGGGGCCAGCTCCAGGGCCAGGGTCTGAGTCAGTGTCAAAAGCCCGCCCTTGGAAACACAATAGGGGAGATAATCTTTATAAGGTCTCATCGCGGCCCAATCGATGATATTAATAATTTTGCCCGAACCCTTCTTTTTCATTTCATAACCCAACTGACTCCCCAGAATAAAAGGGGCCCTTAAGTTGACGGCCACATTTTGATCCCAATCCTCCATGGTCACTTTTTCAAAGGGGGTCTTATGAAAAATAGAGGCGTTATTGATCACAATATCAATAGTGCCCTGCTTGAGAATCGTCCGAACTAAGTCATAGCATTGATGGGAATTCGCAAGATCGGCTTGCATGATGGTAGCCCTGACACCCAGGGCTTGGATTGTTCGAGCCAGATCTTCAGCCTCTTTTCGCGAATGTCCATAATGAAGAATGAGGTGGGCCCCCTTACGAGCGAGGGTCAACGCAATTTCCCTTCCCACACGCCTGGCCGCTCCCGTCACGAGGGCAGTTTTTCCTTGAATCTCCATTGAGCCTAGGATAGTGAAGTCTGACTGAAGTGGTCAAGTTTATATTCTAGGGTGGGGTGAGCCATGGCACATTCTCGACAACTCATTTCTGCTGTCTTGGCCAGTGGCGGCATAGAAAGTACCGTCTTGATCGACCTGGTTCGACACCGTCGATATCGGGCCATCCCCCTCTATATTCGCTCGGGTTATATCTGGGAAACAACCGAAATTTATCATCTCAAGCAATTATTAAAATCTTTAGGGGGACGACTATTGCGGGATCTCGTCATCTTAAAGGCCCCTCTTTATTCAGACTATCCCCATCCTCATTGGTCCCTTACTGGAAATCATCCCCCCAGCGTTCGATCAGACGCAAGTGCCGTTTTTCTCGAGGGAAGAAATCTCCATCTTATTGCACAGGCCTCCATTTACTGTTCCTTAAATCGTATTCCCTCCCTTCATATAGGGGTTTTGAAAACCAATCCCTTCCGTGATGGAAACCGCCACTATTTTTCCCTTTTCCAAAGGGTCTTGAACCAATCCCTGAAGGCCCCCCCTCTTATCAAGACCCCCTTTTTACAAAAAACGAAGAAAGAGGTCTTGCAAATAGGAAGCCATCTCCCCTTACACCTGACATGGAGCTGTTTGTCCCCCTACAAAAAATGCCACTGTGGGCGATGCAACAAATGTGCTGAAAGACAAGACGGTTTTAAAGTGGCGGGGCTTCCCGATAAAACTAAATATCGAGATTCTTGACGTGGATGGCGTTTCTCTCAATGAATTCACGACGGGGTTCTATCTCGTCCCCCATCAGGACCGTAAAAATTTGATCGGCCTCGACGGCATCTTCCACATGAACCTGGAGAAGGGTCCTCGTCTCCGGATTCATGGTCGTTTCCCATAATTGTTGAGGATTCATCTCTCCCAGTCCCTTGTAGCGTTGAATAATCTGTCCTTCTCGACCCTTATTGAGGATAAAACCCTTCAGTTCATTAAAACTATTAAAACTATAGGAGACTTCTCCCCCTGTTAATTGATAAGGGGGTTTCCCGAGGTTGGAAAGCTCGGCCGCCAGTTTTTTTAACTCGCTGAATTCCCCGGATTTAAGATATTCAAGATCAATGATGGTCTCCCTCTGAATGTTGTGAAAGGTCGTTTTATAGACCAATTGAGACGCACCATGTTCATCGTCCTGTACAACCTCGAGGGAAAAATCGCCTATATTTTTGTAGCGATCATTCAAATAATCGCCAGCCTTATCCAGTTCTTGATCGAGTTTTTTGCTATTTTCCTTCTTGATGAGGGTTCGATCCAAGGCCGTCGCCATAACGAGGGCATCCAAGACGCGAGAATCGCCCCGTTTTTCAAAAACGACAAGCAAATTATAATAGCGGATTATTTTTTTTACGAGGCGGATGAGATCCTTATTTTTAAGGCTTTTATCCTTAAAATCCAAAGATAATCCCTCGGCCCCAAAATCAAGGAGGTAATCTTCCATTTGAGTCTCATCTTTGAGGTACTTTTCCTGTTTGCCCTTTTTTACTCGATAGAGGGGGGGCTGGGCGATGTAGAGGTATCCGTTTTCTATCACCTTTGGCATTTGGCGATAAAAAAATGTGAGAAGGAGGGTCCGGATATGTGAGCCGTCGACATCTGCATCTGTCATGATGATGACGCGATGATAACGGAGCTTATCCATATTGGGGCCTTCCCCATTTTCCCCTCCAACCCCTATTCCTAAGGCCATAATCATCGTTCGAATCTCTTCAGAGGCCAACATCTTGTCATAACGGGCCTTTTCCACATTGAGGATCTTTCCCTTCAGGGGAAGAATCGCTTGATTGCGACGATCGCGCCCCTGCTTGGCCGATCCTCCTGCCGAATCCCCCTCCACAATATATAATTCTGAAAGGGCGGGGTCGCGTTCTTGACAATCCGACAATTTTCCCGGGAGAGACCCTATCTCCAAAGCCCCCTTGCGCCTCACAAGATTACGAGCCTGCCTCGCGGCCTCTCGCGCCCGCGCGGCCTCTGAGATCTTGGTAATGATTTTTCGAGCTATCGGCGGGTGCTGATTCAAAAAATCAGCCAAACTATCGTTCACCAACTGTTTGACGAGGCCTTCGACTTCGCTATTCCCCAATTTTGCCTTGGTCTGTCCCTCAAACTGCGGATCGGGGATCTTGACGCTAATCACGGCTGTTAACCCCTCACGAACATCCTCTCCTTCCGGGGTTGTCGTGAGATTTTTAAAAAGATTATTGGAATTCCCGTAAAAATTAAGGGTTCGTGTCAACGCCGATTTAAACCCAGAAAGGTGTGTCCCACCATCATGTGTATTGATATTGTTGGCAAAAGAAAAAATGTTTTCTTTATATCCATCATTATACTGCAGGGCGACATCCACAATGATTCTTTCCCTCTCGGCCTGAAAGCAAATAACTTTATGGAGGGGATTTTTCCTTTGATTCAAAAACTCAATAAAACTGACAATGCCGCCTTCATAACAAAATTCATGGCTTTTGTCCGTCCGCTCATCCTTGACGGTAATCTTAAGTCCTTTATTTAAAAAGGAAAGTTCACGAAGGCGTTGTGAGAGTATATCAAAATTCATTTCGACGGTTTCAAAGATCTCTGGATCTGGATGAAAGGTCACCTTTGTTCCTTGTCGCTTTGTCTTTCCAGTGACTTCTATGCGACATTGTGGCGCCCCTTTTTTATACCACTGGTGATACACCTTCTCGTCACGGAAGATTTCTAGGTCAAGATTTTTGGAGAGGGCATTGACAACTGAGACACCGACCCCATGAAGGCCGCCTGAAACCTTATAACTCAAATGATCAAATTTTCCCCCTGCATGGAGTTTTGTCATGACGACTTCCGCAGCAGACACTTTCTCAGTGGCATGCATATCCACAGGGATGCCACGTCCATTGTCGATAACGGTAACCGAATTATCGTTGTGAATCATCACGTTGATCTCTGTACAATATCCCGCAAGGGCCTCGTCCACACTATTATCGACCACCTCATAGACAAGATGATGGAGACCCGAGATCCCTGTACTTCCGATATACATCGCCGGTCTTTTGCGAACGGCATCTAGTCCCTCAAGGACCTTGATGGTTGAGGCGTCATATTTTCGTGCTGTCTCGGTCTTAGACATAGGCTAATTAGTTGTAATAAATAACAAAATTGTCATTTTTTAATGAGGGAATTTCTATCAGATTTTATAGAGGAAGTCTACAAAGAACGCCGTGTTTTTGTCTCCCAATTAAACTCGCATCGGCATGACAAGTGCCAAAAAGGACTTGTCATATTCGGATCGAATGATACAGGGACTCACCTCGTCCTTAAGCTCTAGCACAACCTTTTCATCCTCAATAACATTTAAGATATCCAGGAGATACCGAGGATTAAAACCCACCTGAAAGGTTTCTCCTTTATAATCTACATCCAGTTCTTCTCGCGCCTCCCCTAAATCCGGATTATTGGAGGAAACTTCTAAATTCCCCGGTGATACCTTCAAGTGAATTCCATTAACCCTATCCGTGGCCATCACAGAGGCCCTCTTGAGTGCCCCAATGAATGTCTCTCGATGAACGGAGAGATATCGTCCCGTTGTTGTTGGAATAACTTGTTGATACTCGGGATACTGTCCTTCAATAAGTCGAGCTAAAACAGTTGTGGTTCCCCTCCTAGCCATCATGTTTTTCTCATCAAGGGCCAATTCGAAATCTCCTTCTCCCTCACTAATAAGCTTTTTGAGTTCTTGAATCCCCTTTTTTGGGATAATAACCCCCTTTTTGAGTAAAAACTCCCTTCCTATCTTCCGATCTACATAAGAGAGCCGATGTCCATCAGTAGCGACCATTCTTAAACCATTTTCTTCTTTAAGTTTCTCGATATAAACTCCATTGAGGGCGTATCGCGTCTCGTCCGATGAAATGGCATAAGCCGTTTTCTCAACCATTTCTAGAAGAAGAGAGCCCTCCAAAGGAGTAAAAGAATTAGTCCCTCCCTCCATAACACTTGGAAAATCATCCGCCTTCATGGCAACAACCTTAAACTCCGATCGGCCCGCATGAATCTCTAATCTCTTCCCCTCCTCTCCTTTTAACCGCACCCGATCGATCACCAGTTCCTTAATAATCTCATAAAGACTTCGCGCACTCACGACAATCATTCCAGGAGAGGAAACCTCCGCGGGACATTCAACCCGAATACCTATTTCCAGATCTGTTGCTGTAAGAGTCAGTCGTTTTGCTTCACCTTCAATAAGCACATTGGTCAAAATAGGCATTGTGGTTTTTCTTTCCACGACTCCTTGTATCCAACGAAGGCTTTTTAAAAATTCATTTCGATTGACCTTAAATTCCATGGGAAGCCCCCCTTATTAATTTATATAGTAATTAAAAATAGTAATAGTAATAGACCTTGTGGATAGAAGGCATAAGTCCAGAGATCTATGTAATCCTAAAGAAAAAACAAAAAACCCCTTGGGATATCTCCTTATGATTTTTCGAGCAAGAAAGAGACAATAATAAATATAGAAACAACTGCGTTATTCATCACAAGTTATTAAGGGGTTATGAGAAGACTTGTGTGGATAAAAAGCAAGCTGTTTTTTTGGCCAATCAGATCTTCAAGGACAGAGAGAGGCAATATTGGGAGAATGACTTAAGAATTTAGGATGTAGGAAATAAAGAAAAAATTAGATATTGAGGAGGGTTTCAAGGGTTGAGAGTTCTTTTTTTAATTCGGGGCTGGAACTACTTAATTTCTCTATTTTTGAGACGGCATGAACAACGGTTGAGTGGTCTTTCCCACCAAATTTATGACCCAATTCTGGGTAAGAGGCCTTGATGTGTTTTCGACAGAGATACATCGCAATTTGTCGTGGAAGGGCAAAGCTTTTGAATCGCTGGGCCCCTATAAGGTCGGAAAGATGAATATTATAGTAATCTGCAACGGTTTTTTGGACAAATTCGGTTGTGATATTAGGGAGGTCTCTTTTGAGGAGATTATGAAGGACGTCTTGAGCGAGTTTGTGTGTAATGGGCGTCCCAGCTAGAGAGGCGAAGGCGCTGACGCGAATGAAGGCCCCCTCAAGCTCACGAACGTTAGATTTTATGTGAGAGGCCAAGAAAAGGGCCACGTCATTGGGAAGAACTATTTTTTCTTGCTCGGCCTTTTTCTTGACGATGGCGATACGAGTTTCAAGATCAGGAGGCTGAATGTCGGCAATAAGACCCCACTCAAAGCGGGAACGAAGTCTATCTTCGAGATCGGGAATGTTTTTGGGGAATTGGTCGCTGGTAAGAACTATCTGGGCATGTGCTTCATAGAGACTGTTAAAGGTATGAAAAAATTCCTCTTGAGTCCTTTCCTTTCCAGCAATGAACTGAATATCATCCATTAAAAGGACGTCGCACTGATGACGGTATTTTTGGCGAAAGTGATTCATCTTGTCAAAACGAATGCCGTAAATAAGCTCATTCATAAATTTTTCGGAAGATGTATAGTGAATACGGGCCTTTGGATTTTTTCTCAAGATACTGGAACCCATGGCATGGAGCAGGTGGGTTTTACCTAACCCCACCCCTCCGTAGATAAATAGAGGATTGTATAATTCTGCCGGGGCATTGGCCACGGCACGACAGGCCGCATGAGCGAATTGATTGGAATCCCCAATAACAAAGTGATCGAAGGTATACCTTTGATTGAAGCCATGAAAGATCTGTGGCGTCGGTGAAGAGGGGGTAGTGGCAGAAACCTCTTGGGTTTGAGAAGAAACGGATGATTTTTCAACGGACTGAACCTCAATGGTGGATTTATCGATGACAAAATTCAAAGACCAATCTTCCTGAGATTGGGATAAGATTTTTAGTTTTTCAAGAATAAGGGCACTATAATGGTCGCGAATCCAATCGCGGACAAATTTATTGGGGACCTTCAATACAAGTCGTCTCTCTTCACTTTCCACACACCGAATTGGGAGAATCCAGGTATTAAATTGATGATTTTCAAGATCTTCTTTGAGGGAGGAGCGGATCTGATTCCAAAGGATCGTCATAGGAGTTAAACACAACTCATCCACAGGTGTGGAAAAATAAATTTATCAAGTAAAAACAACTAGTTATAGAAACAAAAGAGAACCTTATCCCCAGTTATTCACTGAGAAGGCCCCCTCTGGCTTGAGAATGTAAAAGCAGACAACAACTACAAAATAGAAGCCCACTTTAATACAATAGAACCCTCTGGACATCCCCTACGATAGTATGACACTCTTCACACGATTTTTTCTAGGCTACTAACACTCTACACCCTTAAGCGCGGGTGATGGTCTAACAAAAAGATTTTTTTGTCTAGATCAAAGTAGGAAAAAAATTTTTTTTTTGCAAAGTCATTGAAAGAAAAGTAAAAATAGTTTTCTTGTAAACAAGTGAAAACAGAAAAGTTCTTTGCCAGAAAAAAACAAAAGGCAGTAACATCAAATTTAAGGAGCATTAGCGATGAAGAGAACCTTCCAACCCAGTAAAACAAAGCGTTTGAACAAGCATGGCTTTTTGAGTCGAATGAAATCACCCGGAGGCCGTAGCGTTATTGCCAGCAGGCGGCGCAAGGGAAGAGCTCGACTGGCTCCTACTATCAGTGAAAAGTAAGAAGAAAAAAAATCCGTCGAAAAAATTGAAAAGAAAAAATTCAAAAAAAATTTTTTCAAATGATTTTTTTTCGCTCACTCTTTGGCATCAATCCATACCCCCTCCCCGCTTTCTTTTTCCTGTTTACAAATCGTTGGGGAAGGCGGTGACGCGCAATCGTCTCAAACGAGTTTTTAGGGAGTTTGTCCGCCGGAATAAAGACTTGATTCCCCATCATGATGTGATATGTAGGCCCAGGCCTCAGGCGGCGAAAGTAAAAAATCCTGTCCTTTTTAAAGCCCTCCAGGCTATTTTTCAAGAGGCCCACCTCGGTACGAGAGGGGCGGCAAGGACGGAATAAATCTTCTTTTCAGATCATGGATGCCAGGCGGATCATACTTTGGGGTCTCAAGGTGTATCAAAGGTGGGTGAGCCCCCTCTTCTCCCCTCATTGTCGATTTTATCCGACATGTTCCTCCTATGCCCGGGAGTGTTTTGAGACCCTGCCACTGGGACAAGCCTTCATTAAGGTTTGTGGTCGATTGGGGCGATGTCATCCCCTTCATCCGGGGGGCGTTGACCTCCCTCATCCCAGGGAGATGAGATAACCCTCATGAATCAGGAAAAACGGTCATTATTGGCGATTGTCTTATCTCTAGTAATTTTCGTGGGTTGGTATTGGTTTCTTGGACCACAAGACCCCCCTCCCGTGCCACAGTCCCCTCAACAGTCCAGTCATGAATCCATCCCCCCTGAAAAAAGTGGGGATGCGGCCCCATCCCATTCTATGGCCGGAGACCTAGGGTTACCCTTATTAGATGAAACCTCAAAAAAAGGACTTATTCCTATTCGAACCCCCCTTCTGGAAATGGTATTTTCTCCTTATGGGGGGGAGCTCCAACAGGTGATTGTCAAAAATTACTTTGAAGGGGTGGAAAAGGACAGTCCAGAGATGGGGCTCTTAGACAAAGAAGGGGGGCGGGGTCTTAAGCTCGTTTGCGATAACTGTTCCTTTGATCTTCCTCCCCTTTCTTCCTACAGACCCACCCATCAAGGGCCCAATACACTTGTTTTTACTGGAAGATCTAAAGATATCCGCGTGATCAAGACCTACTTATGGGATCCCGACCGATATCTCTTGGATCTCAAAATACAGGTTGAAAATCTGACCTCACGGCCCCTGTCAGGATATCTGGGGCTTGGGGGCGTGACCCAAAATCCTCCACCCCAAACTGGTTTTTTGAGCCGTATGCAACCGGCCACCAACCAAAATGAGATAATTTATGCCCTGGGAGGCAAGGTCCATCGCGAAGGTCCAGGAAAAAACCGAAATCAAATGGCCCAAGGCCTCATCACCTGGGCAGGGCTCGATAATCGTTACTTTTTGTTGGCCGTTATTGCCCGCCAACTCTCAGAGGAACAGAGGATCGACTATTTTATCCAAGACCGGCAGATAGGCTATCGCCTCTTCTATCCCAAGGAGATCTGGGAGGCCGGTCAGGCCCAGGAAATTCGGTTTTCAGTCTATATGGGACCAAAAAAGTTTGAGATATTAAAATCGGTGGGGGTCGGTCTTGAGGGGGGGATCGATTTTGGTTGGTTCAGCCTCGCGGCCAAGCCCATCCTCAAGCTCCTCCAACTCTTCTACACCTGGGTCCATAATTGGGGTCTTTCCATTATATTCCTGACAATTTTAGTCAAGCTTCTCCTCAATCCCCTCCAGATCAAGTCCCTTAGATCGATGAAGGAGATGCAGAAACTCCAGCCCAAGCTCCAGGAGTTGAGGGAAAGGTACAAAAACGAAAAAGAACGCCTTAATATGGAGATGATGCAACTCTTCAAGTCGCATAAAGTTAATCCCATGGGGGGGTGTCTGCCGATGCTCCTCCAGATGCCTATTTATATTGCCCTCTACCGCGTCCTTTTTAGCTCCATCGAGCTTTTTCATGCCCCGTTTTTCTGGTTTTATCGGGACCTCTCGGCCCCCGATCCCTACTTTGTGATGCCCCTCTTGTTGGGGCTCTTTATGTTCCTCCAACAAAGGATGACCCCCTCCCCCTCGGCAGATCCAGCGCAACAAAAGATCATGATGATCATGCCGATCATGTTTACCGGGTTTATGCTCTTCCTCCCCGTCGGCCTCGTCCTGTATATCTTGGTCAATACGAGCATGACAGTCATCCAACAGTGGATGTACAATCACGGTGTCCGATGGCGCGACCTCATTCGTGGCCGGATCCGCATGGCAAGCTAGCGGGGGCCGGATTGTCTAATTTTTATACATAGAGTAAAAAATTTATAGTAGTTTATTTATTTTACAATGAAGGCCTCCGAAATAGAGACTATTGTGGCATTGGCGACCCCCTTGGGCCCCTCGGGGATAGGGATTGTTCGCATGAGCGGCCCCCAATCACCTAGTATCTTAGCAGGGTTATGGGAGGGGGCCCTTCCCTGTGCCCGATTTGAGACCCATCGACTTTATAAGGGGGTCCTCAAGGCCCCCAATCTCGATCGACATCTAGACCATATCATGGCCTGTTGGATGAAGGCCCCCCAATCCTATACGGGGGAGGATGTTGTCGAGATCCATGCCCATGGAGGGCCCCTCCTCTTGGAAAAGATCCTTGGGGCCCTCGTGACTCAAGGGGCACGACTGGCCCTCCCCGGGGAATTTACACAACGGGCCTTTGTCAATGGAAAGATCGACCTCGTTCAGGCCGAGGCCATCGCCGACCTGATCATGGGGCAGAATGAAGAGACCCTTAAAGTAGCCGAGCGCCAACTCTCCGGGGCCCTCTCTCAACATATTCAGATCTTGAGGGATCGGCTCCTTCAGATCTGTGTTGCCCTTGAAGGAGATATCGATTTTGTCGAGGAGGAAGATATAAGCGCCATTGATAGAAAAGTCCTTAAAAATCAATTGGATCAGGCCCTTCACTCCGTCGATCAATGGTTGAAGACCTATCAAGAAGGGCGATTGTGGCGGGAGGGGATCCAGTGTCCCATCATTGGGCGCCCCAATGTGGGCAAGTCGAGCCTCCTCAATGCCCTCCTGAACCAAGACCGCGCCCTTGTCCATGATCGCCCAGGAACGACCCGGGACACCGTCGAAGAGACGCTCCTCCTCGAAGGGCTCCCCGTTCGTCTCATTGACACGGCAGGCCTCTATTCCTCCACCGATTCGATCGAAATAGCCGGGCAGGAGAGGAGTCGTTCCAAGATCCGGGCAGGCGATCTCTGTCTCTGGGTCGTCGATGGGAGCGAGCCCCTCTCGAAGGAGGATCGTGCCCTTTATGATTTTCTCCAAGAAAGGTCCTTTTTACTCGTGATCAACAAGGCGGATAAGGGACTCAAGGTCGATGTGGAGGCGCTAGAGACCTCCTTTCACCCCGTTGGGTGTCCTGTCATATCCGCCCTTCGGGGGCAGGGGATTTTGGATCTTAGAAAATCGATCAAAAAATGGGCCATTCATGAGGGAAGGGCCCTTGATGCCGACGTGGTGATTAATAAACAGAGGCATTTTGAGGCCCTTTCCCGATGTCATCAATTTCTCCAAGGGGCAAAAGAGGGCCTCTTGCAGGGATTGCCCCAGGAATTGGTGGCCGATGATATGGCCTTGGCGGTCAAGGCGCTTCGAGAGATTACGGGGGAGATCACTACCGACGAGGTCTTGGGAGAGATCTTTTCACGCTTTTGTGTGGGGAAGTAATGAAACCCTTTGATGTCATTGTGGTGGGGGCGGGACACGCCGGGTGTGAGGCGGCCCTTGCGGCGTCACGAATGGGGTGTCAAGTTCTCTTGGTAACTTCCAATGTGACCCGCATTGCAGCCATGAGTTGTAATCCCGCCATCGGGGGCCTGGGCAAGGGGCCCATCGTTCGTGAGATCGATGCCTTGGGGGGTACGATGGGTAAGGTGGCGGATGCCACGGGCCTCCAGTTTCGTCGCCTGAATAGGAGCAAGGGGCCTGCTGTTCGGGGGACGCGATGTCAGTCCGATCGCTTTCTCTACTCCGAGGTCATGCAACGAGCGATCCATCGACAAAAAAACCTGACACTTCTTCAGGGGATGGTGGCTCGATTCATCGTGCGCTCTAGTGAAATCAGCGGGATCGCACTCTCCTCGGGTGAAAAATATCTTGCCCCGCAGGTCATCCTCACCTCGGGGACCTTTTTACGAGGACTCCTCCACTTTGGGATGGGGCATCAAAGTGGGGGGCGCTTGGGTGATGAGGCCGCCCCGGACCTTTCTCAAGGCCTCATGGATCACGGGATAACCCTTGGGCGTTTAAAGACCGGGACCTGTCCCCGCGTGGATGTCCGGACGATCGACTTTTCACGGTGTGAGGAACAAAAGGGCGACATTCCGCCTCCCCGATTTTCATTTTCGGATATTCACAATCCCCTCCCCCAGATTTCTTGTTATATTACTCATACACAATCGCAAACTCATGAAATCATTCACACAGGACTGGATCAGTCTCCCCTCTACTCGGGAAAGATCCAGTCGACGGGTCCCCGCTACTGCCCCTCGATCGAGGACAAGGTCGTCAAGTTTGCCAACAAGGAACGCCATCAACTCTTTTTGGAGCCCGAAAGCCTTCGGACGCACCAGTGGTATATTAATGGTTTCTCAACGAGCCTCCCTGTTTCTGTCCAAGGAGAGGCCTTGCGGACCATCCCCGGTTTGGAGCGGGCCCGGATCCTCCAGCCCGGCTATGCCATCGAATACGATTTTTCACCCCCCACTCAGCTCAAGCCCACCCTGGAAACCAAAAACATCCCAGGTCTTTTTTTGGCCGGCCAGATCAATGGGACAACGGGTTATGAAGAGGCCGCAGGTCAGGGCCTTGTTGCCGGGATCAATGCGGCCTTGAGACATCGGGGGGAGCCTCCCCTCCTCCTTAAACGTTCGGAGGCCTATATTGGTGTGATGATGGATGATCTTGTGACAAGGGGGATCGAGACGGCAGGTCGTTCGGAACCTTATCGGATGTTTACCTCGCGGGCCGAGTATCGCCTCTTGTTGCGGGAGGACAATGCGGATGAGAGGCTCCGAGACTACGGCTATCGACTGGGCCTCGTCACTCAAGGGGACTATGAGGATTTTTTGAAAAAAATGGAATCCATCCACCGCCTGGAGCAATCACTGAAGGAGGCCAAACTCAATCCCACAGGAGAATTCAATGCCTCCCTCCAAGAAATTGGCGAGGCCCCCTTGAAAAAACAGACGAGCCTTGCCGACCTCCTCCGCCGCCCCCGCGTGACCCTTGAGGTGATGCGGGCGATCTTGGGAGAGACCCTTGGGGCACTGGATCTTTTTGGCGTACCGGACCCTGTGTGGGAACAGGTCACGACACGCCTCAAATATGAGGGGCATTTAAGTCGGCAGTTGGAGGAGATCGAGAGGGTTCAGCGGCTGGAGGGGAGAAAGATCCCGGAGACACTTTCTTTTCAAACCCTCCCGGGGATCTCAACGGAGATAGCGGAGAAATTACAGAAGATTAGACCCGCATCCCTTGGTCAGGCCTCGAGGATCTCAGGGGTCACCCCGTCGGCCCTGTCGATCCTGGCCCTGTATATCAAACGGCATGAGGATACATGGATCAAGAAAAGTATTATCGGCAGGGCCTCAAAGAGTTAGGCTTACGGCGATATCCCTGTCCACCATGGGAGAAGGTAGGGCTCTATTTGGAAGAACTCCTTCGGTGGAACACCTCCATCAATCTCACGGCGATTGTTGATCCAAAAGAAATCATCGAAAAACACTTTTTGGACTCCTTGACCCTCCTCCCCTATTTACCGAAGGCCGGTCGTGTCTTGGATGTCGGGTCGGGGGCGGGGTTCCCGGGGCTTGTCCTGAAGATGGCCCGTCCGGATTTGAAGGTCGTCCTTGTCGAGGCCCGGGAGAAAAAGGTCCATTTTTTGCGTCACATGATTCGAGGACTCAAGATCCAGGAGGGGATTCAAACGGTGGCCAGGCATTTAGATCCTGAGGTCTTTCAAGGGGATTTAAGGTCTTTCGATCTCATCGTGACCCGTGCCACCTTTCAGCCGGATGTCTTTTTGAGACTCGTGACGCCTTATCAGACAAGGAAGGGGTGCGTCCTCATGATGCGGGGGGTGATGAAAGGGAAGATGGGGCCCCCTCCTAAAATCGTGCCCTACACACTCCCCTTTTCCGGCCTTCAGCGGACTTTATGGATTTGGAGTGAGGGGATTTTTTAAAGATTGGCTCGATAAAAAAAGGCCGGCCCAAAGGGGCCGGCCTTTGCGCCTTTTTGAAGTCGTTTGTTTAAGGATGGGCCTTGGGCTGTTTCTTTGTCTTTTTCTTTGAAGGTTTCTTTTTTGTCGCCTTTTTCTTGGGATCCTTTTTGGTTTTTTTGACCTTGGGGTCCGTAGTTTTCTTTTTCTTGTCGATCAGGGCGTCCTTTTTTATCTTCGTTTTGACCTTGGGATTGATAGCATCCTTGATCTTTTTCGTGGGCGCAGAGGGGCCGCATTTAGGACACCAGCCCGGGTTACCAGGATGATGGGGGCCCCCAGGATGACCTGGCTTTTTAACCTTTTTGATTTTTTTCAATTTCATAAGCATCTTCTTTTTCAGGGCATTGAGACAGGCCGCTTTTTTCGCCCCTGTGAAATTGGAACACCCGGGACCGGGAGAGGGTGCGGCCCCTTCCTCCTCAAGGCAACTGGCAGGATCTTGATTGTCTTCAACCTCGCTGATAAGACAGGAACAGTCAGGTGTGTCTTCTGCATCTTCATCGAAGGCCCCAGCAACACATAGGTCATAAATAGTGCATTGACCTGTCGAGCTATTAGCAGGGACATCGCACCAATTGGTTTCTTCTTCCTCTGGGGCTGCAGGTTCACATTCATCGGGGGTCCCATTGGTGTTGGCATCGGTGGCATTTTGGGCAGGATTGGCAACAGCGGGACAGATGTCACAGGCATCTCCAAAGGCATCCGCATCACTGTTTGTCTGACCCGGGTTGGCCGTATCGGGGCAATTATCCGTCGCATTGGGTACACTATCATTGTCGGTGTCATTGGGGTCGACATCTTCGACGGCAGGGGCGGCACAGGCGGGATCAGGATTAACAGGGCAAGGATCCAACACATCAGGGGTCCCATCTCCATCGAAGTCGGGAGTATCGGCAAAGGGGTCAGTGCCCATTTCGGCCTCTTCCACATCTGTAAAGAGATCGTTATCGTCATTGTCATCACAGGCATCCCCAAAATCATCTCCATCGTTATTGTTTTGATCCGGGTTGCTGACATCGACACAGTTGTCAACATCATTACAGACAGCGTCGGCATCATTGTCCGGGCATCCGACAGGAACTACTTCATCCTTTTTTTCATTTTTGCCCTTTTTGAGGACATCGCCAATACCGTCCGGGAGGGCCCCTTCGCCGAAGTCGGCCCCATCCTCGATTCCACCACCAATCTCGCCAAGGGGATT
>MGSF01000048.1:19001-19974 GCA_001798715.1 Deltaproteobacteria bacterium RIFCSPLOWO2_02_FULL_50_16
GACTTCATCATAGAAAACTTCCATGTATTCTAGAGAATACGAACGCAATTCAGGGGCCAAAGAAACACCGACAAAAAAGATTTTAAATATATAAGTATTTGAAATTATTAATAAATTTTAATAGTTCCAAGAGGGGGAATGGGGAAAAGGGGCCTTATTTGTGTCAAGGGGGACTTGAGTCCTCAAGGTGAGGAGCTGCTTCGCCGTCATCCCTGCGAGCCGTGCGCAGCACCCTCGCAGAGTTCGGGTACCCTGAAGCCCCAGAGGGGTGATGGGAGCTTACGGCACCTGATGCGCCAGCGGCTCTGATTCGAGGCAGGGATCCATTCCCCTCCTTTGTACACTAAAGTGCTACTTCGTTGAGGAGGGGTAAGGGGAGGAATCAGTCCATGGAGGTGAACGCCAGCAGGACCCGTTGCCAGCAATTGCGGCATTTAGGTTGAGGATTCGAATAAATTAAAAAAAAGGCCGGTCTGGGAGACCGGCCTTTTTGAGATTGTTCGTCATCTGTCGATTAACGTTGCATGGCCCCTCGTTCGGCGCCACGCATCCTTGTCGTCGCAGCCCGCTGGACACCTTGCTGGGCATCTTGCTGGACACCCTGCTGGACTTGTCCAGCTTGTCCCTTTCGTTGTGTGACTACATTGCCAGTCACTTGCGTCCTGACCTGGTAGGTCGTGCCCCGTGTCCCTAGGCCAGCCTCTTGGGTCTTTCTGGTTCTGGGGTTTGTGGCAAGGTCTCCTGTGGGATTGGCAACATGGCCCTCAACCTCAGAGATATTGTGTCCCACATAGTCCACGACGGGATTACTGACCCTGTCACGGACGGGGTTTGTCACAAAACCTTCCCCAGGATTTGTGACATAATCTCCTGGATTGACCCTCATACCATTTCTCCAGTCATTCTCAGGACAGCTAAGACAAACGGGCCCAGGGCCTGGAATCGGGCGTCGGCCGCCGCCGTTTAAGAGTGC
>MGSF01000049.1:0-2746 GCA_001798715.1 Deltaproteobacteria bacterium RIFCSPLOWO2_02_FULL_50_16
CGCAATAGCTCCTCCGCCCGTTCCGGATGGTGGTAAAAACTGCGGTTAAAACCAGGAAAGTCGACGACAAGACCCCGGGGGTCTTCCGGCTGGAAGTAGACATAGTGGAGCCAGACATTGTCCATGATTCGCCCCTCCAGGTCCCTTCCCTTGAGGTAGCGATTGACGTATGTGGGGGAGACTGCCCCAAATCTCTGCTTCAACCAAAAATGCTCCACGTCATCCCGGCGCACATGGCCCATTTGTTGGAGGACCTGATCCTCTGGCATGGCACTGAAACTCTGGCCTTGAGGTCCCCGCCTGTTGGATTGGCGCAGTTGACGTAGGACCTCTTGGGTGTAGCTTTGAAAAAAAGGGGGTTTTTCCCTCACCCTGTGGTCGGTCTCGAAGAAGGCCAGACGCCGATCGGTCCCCTCGTTGTAGTTCCGTTCCCCGGCATAGCGCCCTCCGAGCACATCCTCTACTCTGGCATCATAACGGGTGGTGGAGCGGTGATCAGAATAGTCGGGGAGGGGGAGGGGTTCTGGAAAGGTTATAGGTGCCATAGTCCATCCCTTTGACTCATTTCTATCGTTCTATCGCAGCGTGTCATAGAAAGTTGCCAACTATTTATTATTAATTGTTTTTTTATTCTAACTTTTCGAAATTTTGCCGCAACTTTTTAAAGAAGGGGTCGAAAACAAGGGCCCTTAGTCTCCGACTGAGGGCCGTCGAGGTGATTTTTTATGGGGTTTTTAAGTGATTACAGTGGGGTCCTCGTGGGTCCGGTCCCCACGCCCGCAAGGCCCCTGGTCCCCCTTTGGGAAGAGGTCCCTTCCTCTCCCTCTTCTCCGGACTATCCGGCCCTGATGCGGGAGGCCTTTCAAGTATCAGGACTCACGGATCCATGGAGTCGAGATCAGTTACTCGTAGCGAGTGCCCCTCCGACATTGGGAGATTTTGTCCTCGCAAAATTGGGGGCGGCCGTTGATAATAAAGCAACCCCCCTCCATGCCAATAGGACTTATTTTTTAGGCCTTTCCGCCGAAGAGGCCCTGACGGAGGTGACGGAACCCAGCCTGGCCCAAGAGATTAAGGGGTCTACGGAGGAGGTGGTTCACAATACTCGCTTGGTTCGAGGGGACTATCACCGTTATGTCGAGGCCCTGGCCTCAAGGCTCCCGTCGCATGAGGCCTCTGCCCTGCGCCGGTATTATGGGGCCCAGTTGCAGGGATTTGAGGAGCGATTCGCCCGGTATGTGGAGGCCCTTGCCCATCTTCAATCCATTGTGGAGGGGGAGGTTGTAGAAGGAGAGGTGCCGGGTCTGAGGGATCAGGTTCGTGCGGCCCTGGCAGAGGCCCGGCGGGATTTTGAACCTCTCCCTTTAGCTCGATTTTTCGGTGCCCCGCCTCTCCGGGTCTCTCAAGGACTCATCCCCCGGCGCCCCACGATGGAAACCGTTCGCATGATCTTGGACCCCGCCCGCCCTCGAGAGGTCCCCATTCTTGACAATCTTGGGGAATTGTTTCGGCGATCCCCCGGGGAACGTGCCTTGGTGGGGGGGAGGGGTGTCTGGACGGCGTCCCCTGGGGCCGTCGATTTTCTTTCGAATCATGGAGGTCTGGGGGACCCTGGTTCGTTAAGGGAGAGGCTCGCCTCCTATGCATTTGTCGATCATGATCCGACGACGATCGATTCGGCCTTGTTTAAAGATGTCAATCGTGGGGGACTTTTGGATTATGATACCCAACTCTTCGGTCCCGATCCCGTTCGGCGCGTCGGAGCAACATTATATCCCCAAGAATCGCGATTAGCAGCCCTTGTAAGAGAGCGTGTTCCCTCCACGGGCCGGGTGCTCGATATGGGAGGGGGGATTGCGCTGGCGGGGCTGGAGGTGAGTGAGTTGTTTCCGGACCTTCAAGTGGCGGTGAATGATTTGCATGATCCCCTTGAAGTGATGGAGGATCACTATCCGGACCTGTATCATAATGACCGGCTCTATCATCGACTTTCCTCTAGGGTGAGTTTTTTGGTGGGGGATGCCTTGAGTCTGGATCCGCAGGCCCAGGCCCCCTTCGATCTGGTCCTCTCCTCAAATTTGAGTCCCGTCGTCGTGGATCCCTTGCGTCTCTTGGTGACCCAGTACAACCTCGCCGCCCCGGGGGGATGGGTGGTGACGACGGTCACAGGTCATATGCATGACGCGACAAAAGATTGGGATCGCTCTCAGGGAGTCATGAGGAGACTTGTAGGAGATTTGCGCCATCAGGGGATTGACGTCGAGGCGACCCGGGACTATCGGACCCTTGTCATGAGACGCCTGGATAATCGCCCTATGGTATTGCGGGCGCAAAGGCTGGGGAGTGATGTCGAGAATCGTTCGATGCGACCCGGGGATCATGGGGACCACCCCATTATGCGCTATCGTTCCTTTTATGTGCCCGACGAAGGGCAGGGACGAGGGGAACAGTGGGTGGGTCTTGCAGGCGAACGACCAAGGGTTCGGGGCCCTCGTGAGGTGCGAGGCGTGGGTCGCGGTCTCGTGGCCCGAGGACGTGAGGCCTTAGGACGCCTTCGCGAAAGGGGGCGGAATTTTAGGGGAATGATTTAATAGGACTTCTGAAAAATAACATATCTTCTCGCTTTTGCCCAAAAACCTCCACTGCCGGTTTTTGGACAGCAAGAAAAATCAATACCATAGAGACAGACCAGAGTCAGAGACTCTGGTACCTGGGGCACCAGTGGTGCTGATCCGTAAGGTGATTG
>MGSF01000049.1:2762-20929 GCA_001798715.1 Deltaproteobacteria bacterium RIFCSPLOWO2_02_FULL_50_16
CAAATGATGGGTCCCTCATCGAGGTCCGTGGTCACAAAATGGGCCGTCACCCCCACGATTTCGACCCCCTTATTATAGGCCTGGACATAGGAATGGGCCCCGGGGAAGGCGGGGAGGAGCGAGGGATGGATGTTGATGATGCGGCCTTCCTGTCGAAAGCAAAAATCGGGGGATAGGATCTGCATGTAACGAGCCAGAACGACAAGGTCGATCTCATATTCCTGGAGTTTTCTTAGAATTTTGGCCTCATGTGTCTTTCTTATCTTCGAGGGAAAATAATAAAAGGGGATCTTATGTCTTTGGGCGATGGGCCTCAAGTCCGGGTGGTTGCCGATGATGACGGCAATATGGCCAGATTTGTGTCTTAGGTGGATCTTCTGAATCAGGTCAAGGAGGCAGTGGGGTTCCTTGGTGACCAAGAGGGCCATATTTTTTATCTTTTTTTCCCTTTCAAGGACAAAAGAGGCCTCCATCTGGATGGAGGTTCCCACCTCGGTCAGGGCCCTCTTGAATTGGGGGAGGGAGAGGGGGAGGTCCTTGATATCCACCACCATGTTCATGATCAGGGTGTCTTCGAGGATGCGCTGGTCGATGTCTTCGATATTGATATTATTTTTGTAGAGGAAGGAGGTGACGGTGGCAATGATGCCCTTGTGGTCGGGACCGGCGATGCGGATACGGGCTATTTTTTTGTGGGGGATGTCCATTTCCCCAATAGTCTAGCACAAATAGTTCCTTGACAAAAGGGCATGATATCCATTAGCTATGGCATCCTTATGGCGACCAAGATACGTTTAGCCCGTTGTGGGGCCAAAAAAAAGCCTTATTATCGGATCGTTGTTGCCGATGAAAGATTTTCGCGCGATGGCCGGTTTATCGAGATTGTGGGCCAATATGACCCCTCAAAAGGCGTTGCACATTCGAAGATCAAGAAGGATCGCATTCAGTGGTGGTTGACCAAGGGGGCCCAACCCACGGAGACGGTGCGAAGTATCTTAAGGGAACAAGATTGACGCTCTGTTGACGAGGAGGAAGAGGCCCTATGCAGGAACTCATTACGACCATTGCAAAAGCCCTTGTGGACAATCCTGATCAAGTGGAGGTGACTGCAATCAGTGGGGAACAAACCACCGTGATCGAACTCAGGGTGGCCAAGGAAGATCTGGGTAAGGTGATTGGCAAACAAGGTCGGACAGCCCATGCCATGCGGACCCTTTTAAGCGCCGCCTCAACAAAACTGAACAAGCGCTGCGTCTTGGAGATTCTCGAGTAATCTCGCCGTTTTCTTCTTGAAGAGCGGGAGGTTTCCATTATTCGGTTTGACGTCATCACCATCTTCCCGGAAATGTTTCCTTCAATACTTAAGGCCTCTTTACTGGGAAAGGCCCAGAAGAAGGGGCTTGTAGAGATTTGTCTCCATGATTTGAGGGATTATGCGACCGATAAACATCGTCAGGTAGATGATGTCCCCTATGGCGGGGGGGCGGGGATGGTCCTTAAGACCGAACCGGTGGTCAAGGCCCTGGAGGATGTGGCACAGGAGAGGGGAAAAATTCGTCGCATTTTTTTTACCCCTCAAGGGCGCCTTTTGACGGCCACCCTCGCTCGAGAATGGGCCTCTTATGACCAGCTGATTCTCCTCTGCGGTCGGTACGAGGGGGTGGATGAGCGGGTGATGGACTCTATTGATGAAGAGGTCTCCATTGGGGATTATATCCTCTCGGGAGGGGAATTGGCCGTCATGATTTTTATTGATGTTGTTTCCAGGTTTTGCCCGGGAGTTGTGGGAGATGCCCGTTCCGTTGAAGAGGAGACCTTTGAGAATGGCTTGCTCAAGGCCCCGCAATATACGCGTCCGGAGTCTTTTCGTGATGTGGGTGTTCCTTCAGTCCTCTTGTCAGGACATCACGAGCATATCAAAAAGTGGCAAAGGCAGCAGTCCCTGGAAAGGACCCTTCGAAAAAGGCCCGATCTTCTTGAAAAAGCGGAGTTGACGGATGAGGAGAGGAGATATATAAGATCCCTTCAATTAAATCAGTAGGCCTGGTCTACTTTTATGGCACAAGAAAAGAAAAAGAAATCAAAGGCAGCAAAAAAGGAAGAGTCCAATAGTCCTCAAACGGATTTTCGTTCTGGGGACACGATTCGCGTTTTCTCCAAGGTGAAGGAAGGCGAAAAAGAGCGGCTCCAGATCTTTGAAGGGGTGGTGATCAAGCGGCGTGGCAGCGGGGCCGGGGCCACCTTTACGGTGCGCAAGATCTCTTATGGCGTTGGGGTAGAAAGAATTTTTCCCGTCATTTCTCCTTCCATTGAGCGTGTAGAATTTGTCAGTCGGGGAAAGGTACGCCGGTCAAAATTGTATTATTTGAGGGACTTGTCGGGACGCAAGGCCCGTTTGACGGCCGAGAAATTTGGCTGGGTGCTTGATGGAACGACCGCCGATGAAGGGGATGTCCTTTCCGGGGATCTTCCTCCAGCAGAGGGCAAGCCGGTCAAGGCAGGTTCCACCCAGGGGACCCCTGTTCCCTCTTCATAAATAAGTCTCAAGAAAAGTATTATTCGAGGGATGTCGTTGACTTCTCATTCTTTCCACTCTTGGGAAGAGGATTTTTTTCGGGCAGGTTTTAGCCGCATTGCCGGTGTGGACGAGGTGGGACGCGGTTGCCTGGCAGGTCCTGTCATTGCCGCCAGCGTTATTCTCCCCCTGGATCAAAGGATTTCCGGTGTTCGCGATTCCAAAAAATTGACCCCTAAAAAAAGAGAATCCCTGTTTGATAAGATCCTTTTCCAGAGTCTGGCTTATGGGATCGGTTTGGTGGAAGTGGCGGAGATTGATCATATCAATATTTTTCAGGCCACGATCAAGGCGATGTTGCTGTCGGTTCAGTCACTCATCCTACCGCCTGATTTGGTTGTGATTGACGGCAATATTACGCTGCCCCTGTCGATACAGCAGAGGAGTATTATTGGGGGGGACGATCTCTGTTATTCTATTGCGGCGGCCTCCATTGTGGCCAAGGTGACACGGGACCGGTTGATGAGGGTCATGGCCTCTGAATATCCTGGATATGGCTTTGACCGGCATAAAGGGTATGGGACCCTGGCGCATCGGGAGGCCATCAAGACATTGGGGGTGACCCCCCAACACCGTCGCACCTTCAGGGGAGTCTGTTGACAAACCATATTTTTCCAGGCTGTTGAAAAAGGTCCAGATACGAGGCGGGCCGCTTAAGGCGCGACGCAGGCGTACTAGCAAGTACGTCGAGGAGCGACCGATCCCTAAAGGGACGTGTATACACGTACATGAGCGGCCAGCGCAGCAGCCCCTCTTTATGGGGCAACGAAGTAGATGGGCCTTTATCAACAGCCTGCTAGAGTTTCTTTCTCTTTGATTCTGCTTTCCAGATCAGATCCACCGCCTTTTGTGCCGTCAGGACCTTCCCTTCAGTCCCGAGCCAGGAAAGCAGGTCAGGCCCCAGGACGTAGTGATTGGAATAAGGACTTGAAAGTTTGGGAGAATGGATAGTGGGCTCATATAAAGGATGGCGATGGCTCAATTTGATGAAATCATTGAATGAACTCTCCGGAAAAAGGGAATCGGATTGTTCTCCTTTTGCTGGAAAGACGCGTTGGAGGTGCTCTTTGGCAAAGGGGATGATTTGATTGACAATTTCCTCAATTTCTTCATGAATGCTTTCAAAGCGGCTGGGGATCATCTCATAATCCTCTTTTTTGAGAAAATAGGAAATGGTGAGCAGGGCCTGTCCTTCACTGGCGATCACCTTGGGAGGCGGTGAAACATTTATTTTTACATAATTGGGCCCCTCAAAGGCCTCGTGTGGATTTTGAATGACAATGACATTGTCGTGCATGGGAACAGGGAGGAATTTATAGGGCAGAAGAAATTGCAGATAGTATTGATGCCCCCTCGAGGGGCTGGGAATCAGGGTGCGATTGATGAGGCGGCTTAAAAAAGTTTGCGGCAGGCGAGAGGCTAAGTGATGGATGGGGATATTGGAAAGAAAATAACGACAATGTGTCGGAAATCCAAGACGCGAAAGTTGGATGCCGCGGATCAGGTTGTTTTGTAGGATAAACTCATAATTTGTCAACGGGTCCTGATAGACGGAACCTCCATAGTATTCGATTTTTTCATAAAAAAGCCTTTTGAGTGCCGCAATTCCCCCTCGAATATTAAATGTTTCATTGTAATCAGGCAGGAGGAGGGCCAGCCATTGGAGGCGGGGATGGGGTAATAAGATTCCATTGGTGTGCAAAAGGATTTGTGCATTGAGGAAGGAAACCAAAGAATCCGGAGGGGTCCCTATGGATTTTTCCATCGCATCAAGAATTTTTTGTTGGAGTTGTGCAAAGTGGTGCCGTTCCCTTTGATTGTGGAGGGGGAGCAGGCCAAAAAGGATTTCGAGATCTTGACGATGGGTAAATTCGATTTCGTTAAGAAAATTTTCATACCATTGACGGGTTTCTGGAAATTCCCGTTCAATTTCTTTGAGAAAATCCTCTTGTTTGGGGAGTATATCGATCCGACTTTTTGGAGAAATGACCTGAAAGGCCACATTGTTTTTGTGAATGATTTGGAGTCGAGCCTCTGGGAAGGCGAGTTTCCCCAAAAGACTTTTAAAGAGCCTTGAATGAAGACCTGTGGGGCCATTGGGCTCATTGTCCAAATAAGCATCATCATCAATGATAACGACCGAAAGTCCCCTCTTGGCCAAGAGGGTAGCCGCTATCAGACCCGAAAGATCACTGCCAATAACTAATAAGTCGCAAAAGTTGAGTGACATGCATGTAACCTCTAACAAACCTTCTACTCTGGAAACCTCTCAAAAAGGCCCAGATGCAAGGCGCCTGCGAGAGCACGACCGAGGCGTACTTGGGGAGTACGTTGAGGGAGGGATCGAGCGGGCAACGCAGCAGATGGGACTTTTTCAGAGGTTTCATGCATTAAAGTTCGTAAGTGTCCCCGTAGCCCAGGACAATCACTCTGGAGAGATCCCCGACCTTGTCTGCAAAATCTTCGGGATCTTGTTCGATTTGCGGGAGGGTGTTGTAATGCATGGGGATCACAACATTGGGCTTGATGTATTCAACGGCCTGGGCGGCATCCACAGGTCCCATTGTAAAACAGTCTCCAATGGGTAGCAGGGCCACATCGACATTGTTCATTTCTCCAATCAGCTTCATCTCACAGGACAGGGCCGTATCCCCTGCATAGTAGAGCAGTTTGTTCTGAATGCGGATCAAAAATCCGCAGGCCAAACCACCGTAGGAACCATCAGGAAGGCTTGAGCTGTGAAAAGCGGGGGTCAATTGAACATCACCAAACTCGAAGGTATGGCTTCCCCCGATGTTCATGGCAAAACCACTGGCCCCCTGTTTGGAACAATAATTGATGATTTCATAGACGCCGATAATAGTGGCATTATTTTTTTTGGCGATTGCAACAGCGTCTCCTATATGATCAAAATGGGCGTGGGACACCAAAATATGGTCTGCGATAATTTCATTGGGATTGATCTTGGTTTTTGGATTTCCTGTAAAATAGGGATCGATAAGAATTCTGTTTTTATTTGTTTCAATCAAGAAACAAGAATGTCCATAGTATAGAAGCTTAATCATCAGGCTCTCCTTTGTCCTTATCCCATCAAATAAAATTCCTAAAAGTGGAAGGCGATGTTCCCCGATAAGGTGTAAGGGAAGATCGCTGTGCTATTGCTGGGTGTCCCAAAATCTGTAATCACCGCTGTCGGTCGAAAGATGCCCTCAAAACCAAGTGAAATGATCTCTGTGAGATAATAATCAAAACCAAGGCCCAACTGAGAACCCACCCCCACCCCCCCTGTATTGTTGGAATTGCTTCCTTCAGTGAGGAAATAGAGGCCGATACCCACTTGGACAAAGGGGTCAAACTTGGGCTCGTCTGTCAAAAAGTAAAACTTGACGCTTGTTGTCGGCATTCCCAAAAAGAGGATATTGTTGTCGTTGTTAGAGACATTGGCACCGTCTTGAGTGGAGATAAGAAAACTGGTGGAAAAGGCGATCTGATCATGAAAACGATAATCAAAGAAGACATGACCTCCAATGCCGGGGGAGAGGACGGGGATGGTATCGATGAGAAAGATATTGCCGATGGGACCGAGTCCAATCGAAAAACCCCGGCGGGCCTCGGCCGATGAAGGGGAGAACAGGGTGAGGCTCAAGAGGATTAAGAAGGTTAGGAGGGCTTTATTTTTCATAAATAGTGATCTCACTTTCCTCATTAAATCAGCGAGGGTTTAGGAGTCCTTTATTAATACCTTTCTTCCTTGGATTTCAAGTCTTTCTTCAGCAAAAAGTTGGATGGCTTGTGGATAGAGTTTGTGTTCGACGGCATGAACGCGTTCTGTCAATGATTCCAGCGTGTCATCGGGTTTAAGAGGGACGGTCGTTTGAAGGATAATGGGGCCTGTATCGGTGCCTTCATCAATCAAATGGACGGTGACCCCTGTGACCTTGACACCATAATCATAGGCCTGTTGGATGGCCTCGACTCCCGGGAAGGAGGGGAGGAGGGCAGGATGGATATTCATGATCCGATGAGGATAATGGCGGATAAATTGAGGGGTCAAGACGCGCATGAAGCCCGCAAGGATGACAAGCTCGATCTTATAGGGGTCAAAGACCTGGATCAGGGCCTTTTCAAAGGCCTCTCGTGAGGGATAATCCTGATGGCGGATGACATGGGTGGGGATTCGGTGTTTTTCGGCCCTTTTGAGGCCATAGGCCTCTTTTTTGTTGCTCACGACACAGGCAATTTTGGCCGACAAAAAACCGGTCTCGATAGCATCGATGATGGCTTGTAAATTACTTCCATGACCTGAAATAAGGATGCCTAAAGGGGGTTTTTTCATAAAATCTTGATGGCAGTTTCTCCTGGAGAACGAGGAGCGACCTCTCCGATAAGGGCGGCTGTAGGGTAAGTTTTTTGCAATTGTTTTAGCAGGTTTTCATGGCCCTTCTGGGGAGTCATGACAACAAAACCGATACCGCAGTTAAAGACACGTAAGCGCTCCTCTTGAGAGATATCTCCCTCGTCGCAGAGCCACTGAATGACCGGGGGGATTTTCCATCGGTCTTGATGGAGTTGCACCTGACAATGGGGGGGGAGGATGCGAGGAATATTATCGATAAGACCGCCGCCTGTAATATGGGCCATGCCGCAAATGGTATGTTTCTGATAGGCCTCCAGGAGGGGGTTGACGTAGAGAGGTGTTGGCACTAACAAGGCCTCTCCCAGGGAGGTTTTTGTGCCGGGAACCCTGTCAGACAGGCTGAGATTTTTTTGCCCCATGATGTGATGCACAAGGGAATAGCCATTGCTGTGAAAACCGCTGGACGGAAGACCGATGACCTTGCAGCCAGGGTGCACCAGGGATTCCTGACATATTTTGTCCTTTTCAACGATGCCGACAATAAATCCCGCCAGATCAAAATCATCCTTTGCATAAACGGAGGGCATTTCAGCGGTTTCACCCCCGATGAGGGCGCAGTTTATCTCTTGACAGGCGGAGGTGATTCCTTTGATAATTTCCGTGGCCATCGACAGATTGAGATGTCCTGTGGCAAAATAGTCCAGAAAAAAAAGGGGTTCGGCACCCAGGCAGATGAGGTCATTGGCGTTCATCGCCACGAGGTCAATACCGATGGTATCAAAACGATTCAGGGCTTGGGCGATCTTGAGTTTTGTACCGACCCCGTCGGTGGATGAAACAAGGACGGGCTGTTTGTATTTTCGAAGATCGAGTTGAAAGAGACCGGCAAAATGGCCAAGAGACGAGAGGACTTCGGGGCGGTGGGTTTTACGGACATGGGGTTTGATCGCGTCGACAAAGGCATTGCCTTTATCAATATCAACCCCGGCCTTCTTGTAGACATCTTTTATGGAAATCATGTGACATCGTGTGTTTTTTTCGATTGGAGGGGACACGCTAGTGTGATATCCCTAACCCCATAAGGGGTCTACTTCGTCGAACGAATTTATGGGACACACCACTAGTGGATGGGGGGGGAAAAGTCAATGAGGAACATCTCTCATGGGTGGAGTTCTATTTTTTTGATGATTCTCGTCGTTGTGTGTGGCTGTGGGGAGGCCTCGGGGAGTGCTGATGATACGGGTGTTGAAGGGCGATCTCTGACGACCCTCGAGGGAGATCTGTTGTCTCAGGTCAATGCGGAGAGGACGGCGTCCGGTCTTCCTACACTGGTGCGTGATACGACGTTGGACCGTATCATGCTCTGGTATGGACAGGATATGCAAACGAACCACCATGTCGGTCATACGGATGCCAATAGTCGAGGGGCGCAGGATCGAGTCCGGTATTATGGGGGCAGCACCTCGGTGCTTTGTTCCGAGATCACTCAGTGGCGGACCGATGAATCCGGTGTGGAGCATTATCAGGGATACCAGGGTGATTCCGACAATCAGAGTACCTATATGGAGATAGGGGATTACAGTCTTGGACCCACCTCTATCGTGGGGGTAGTCGGCATCAGCGGGAAGGGCCCTGCGGGGACAGAATTTTCAGAGACGGACGGGAGTTATTCAGGGATTCTCCTGTGTGATACGGCGGTGTCTTTGGTGATTGATCCCTTTTCAGAATAATAAAACCAAAATTTTCATTAAGCATTGTAAGTATAAATAACCACTTGACAATTTTGACATTTTGCAAGAAGTTTAACCGCCTTTTCAAGGCGGTCTGAGCCTCATTTAAACGATATTCATTTATTACTAAGGGGTATTGAAGTCATGCAGCGGGTCAAACTCATCGAAGAGACGATACGGAAGGGACTGGCTTTTTTGAGTCGCCAGGGGGCCTTGATGGTGGATACGGGGCATCATACGGGGCGATCGACGAAGGAGAGGTTTATTGTTCAAAGACCCGAAGTGGCCTCCATGATTGATTGGGGACCCGTCAATCTCCCCTTGGATGTTGCCACCGGCGACAAGATTGCCTCCAAGCTGGAGCAGAAAATCCTCTATGATGAGCACTACACCTATCAAGGGCGCGTGGGGGGGTATCCCATCGAGGTCAATTCGACCTCACCCTGGCACATCTTGTTTTGCGCGAATATGTTTAGAAAAATCCCCATTGAAAGTGTGACCAAGGTCATGAAGGATGACAGGACCATTCAGGTCTTTCATGATCCCACGATCAAGGTGTCGGGTCTTGGAGTCAAGTTTGATTATGAGACAGCCATTATCCTGGACCCCGTTAAGTTGAAGGTCTCCATTGTCAATACGGCCTATGCCGGAGAGATTAAAAAATCGGCCTTTACCCTCTGCAATTTCTTCCTCCCCGAGAGGGGGATTATGCCCATGCATGCCTCTGCCAACTGTCTGGAAGATGGTTCTGAGACCTGTGTCCTCTTTGGGTTGTCCGGGACGGGGAAGACCACCCTTTCAGCCAGCCCGGATCGTTTTTTGATCGGTGATGACGAACATGTCTGGAGTGATGGAGGCGTTTCCAATCTCGAAGGGGGATGCTATGCCAAGCTGATTGATTTAACGGAAGAGCGAGAGCCCGAAATTTTTCGGGCCGTCAATCGATTTGGTTCTATTCAGGAAAATGTGGCCATTGATATCTTGACGCGCGAGATAGACTACACCAATGCAGGCAAGACGGAAAACACGAGGGGTTCTTATCCCCTTTCGGCCCTCGATAAGGTTTTTGATCAGGGGCGTGATGCCTCCCATCCCAAGACGATAGTCTTTCTCACAGCGGATGCCTTTGGGGCCCTGCCTGCGGTGGCCAAACTGGATTCTTATCAAACCCAGTATCACTTCATTTCTGGTTATACGGCAAAGGTGGCAGGGACAGAGATAGGGATTAAAGAACCCAAGGCGACGTTTAGTGCCTGTTTTGGGGCCCCCTTTATGCCTCGTCCCGTTTCAGTGTATGCAGAACTATTGGCAAAGCTGGTCAACAAACACAACTGTAGTGTCTGGTTGCTCAATACGGGGTGGACGGAGGGGGGCTATGATAAGGGAGAGAGATTTCCACTCAGTGTGAGTCGTCAATTGCTCTCAATGATTCAATCAGGTGCCTTGGCCCGACAACCCCTGCAAAAACACCCTGTGTTTGGCTTTGATGTCGTGACATCCTGTCCGGGTGTGGATTCAAGATTTTTGGTGACGCCGCAGGGAGACAGTGTCCAACATCTGGCAGGGCGGTTTAAGGAAAATATGGCCAGGTTTAAAGGTTCCATTGATCCGAAGGTCATCGAACTCGGTGGCCCTCACTAACAGAGCTGGGCTCATGGGAAACAAAAAACTCTTCAAAACGATCCAGGTTATTTTTCCAAAAAAAAATGGCAATACACAAGCTTCCTTTTCAATTCTGGAAGGTCTTTTTAAGAGTGAATCTATTTTTTTTGTCCTCACATTGCGTTTTCTTTTTTTTATTTTCTGGTATTTTCCACCACTGACCATTTTCCGGTTCAAGACTTTGGGCATGTTGAGTGAGAGAGAGAAGCAGCGCTATTTTGAATGGTGGAAAAATCATCGTTATTATTTGTTCAGACAGTGTTTTGACTGCGTCAAGACCATATCACTTTTAGTCCAGGTGGGTCGTGATTGGGAGCCAACGACATGAATTCTTTATCAGGCGATGCCGTGGTGATCGGGAGTGGAGCGGGGGGGGCTGTGATGGCTCACCGCCTGACCGAAAAAGGTCTCAAGGTGATCCTCTTGGAGGCGGGGAGTTATCACAAGACGGAATCCTTTACGACCGACTTCTGGGAAACGATGCAGCACCTGTTTTGGGATAATGGGTTTCAATATGCCCCCGGCAATCCTTCGATCCCCTTCCTTCAGGGGCGCGCCGTTGGAGGGACGACCCTTATTAATTCCGCGATCTGCTGGAATCTTCCACGACCCATTCATGAACAGTGGGTGAGGGAGGAGGGATTTTCCATTGCGGCGGATGAAATTGAGGGGGAAGAAAACAAGATCAAAGAAGATCTTCATGTTGTTCCTGTGGATCCAAAAATTGCCAGAGGGAATAATAATGCCATGCAGAGAGGGGCGGAGAGGTTGGGATGGGAAGGCAGGCCCATTCATCGGAATGAAAAAGATTGTCAGGGTTCGGGTCGATGTCTCTTGGGGTGTCCCCATGGGGCCAAGCTCAGCATGGAAAAGACCTATGTGCCCTGGGCTATGGAAAAAGGCATGACCTTGATGGCCGATTGCGAGGCCAAAAAGGTTTTGATCCAGAAGGGGCGTGTGATGGGTGTTCAGGCCCTCAAGACAGATCTTAAGGCCAGGCACAAAAAAGGAGATCTCGTCCACATAAAGGCCCCCAAGGTAGTTGTGGCCGCTGGTGTCATTCAATCCCCCTTGATTTTACAGAGAAGTCGTGTGCCCGATCCCTTGGGACTTATTGGGAGTCATTTGATGGCCCATCCGGGGGTTTCGACGGTGGGGCTCTTTGAAGAGAGGATTAATCTGTGGAATGGGGCGACTCAGGGTTATGAGGTGACTGAATTCCGGCCCCAGGGATTAAAATTGGAGACATTGGCCATTAATCCTGCCTTATTTGGTGTCCGTGTTCCGGGAATGGGAGAACGATTGGTGGCGCTCTTTGAAAGGCGGGCCCATATGGCCCTTTGGGCCGCTGCCGCCAAGGCCCAGTCCAAGGGGAGTGTGAAGGGGGGCCGACCCCTATCGCCGATTCGCTATCGGTTGCTTCCGGAGGATCTTAAGTTGTTGGTAAAAGGGATTCAATTGAATGGGGAAATGATGTTTGCCGCAGGGGCCAAGGAGATCTATCCAGGTATTCGGGGATTACCCGATGTGGTTTATTCTGTGGAGGAGCTCCGAGAGGTGACCAGCCGTGAGATCAAGGCCTCTCAAATTTTTCCTGTCGTGACCCATCTCTTTGGGACCTGCCGGTTGTCCGTGGATCCAAGGCTAGGGGTGATCAATAACAACTTTGAGTCCCACACCGTTCGGGGCCTTTATGTGGCGGATGCCTCCATTTTTCCCTCCAATATTGGCGTCAATCCTCAATTGGCCATCATGGGGCTCGCCGCCGTGGCCGCTAAAAGGGTGGCGGTTCAATAAAAAAAGATGGATTCTTGACACCCTCTGTGGTAGTTTTCCACCCAGGGTATTTTTATGGGCGATGGGGTCAAAAACAGCACGTTTTCCATTCCTCAGGCTGAAAAATCGCAAACAAAACAGGATCTTGAGCAATTATTTGAGATTGTCTCCAGAGCCAAATACATGTGGGAGTCCACCTTTGATGCCATTGGGGAACCCGTGATGATTATTAATGATACCTATGAGATTGAGAGGGCCAATCTGGCGACGGCCGAGATTGTAAAGATCGATGTCAGAAAGCTCATTGGCAAAAAGTGCTATGAAATATTTGCCAAGCGTCAGACGATCTGTCCCGGCTGTCCCCTTGAAAAAACCCTGATGTTTTTGACGCCTCACGCCTTAAATATTGAACATTTTTTTGGGGATAAAGAGTTTCATGTTTCTTCATATCCCTTGCAGTATAAGGTGACCCACAAGAATTCTGTCGTCCACCATTATCGGGATGTCACGGAGGAAAAAAAACTGCAAAGAACCATTGCTCAGACCGAGAAAATGGCCGCTTTAGGGATGATGGCAGGGGGTGTGGCCCATGAGATCAATAATCCCTTAAGTGGTATCTTGGCCTTTTCTCAGCTCATTCAGCGCGATTTGGATCCCAAAAGCTCGCTCTGTGAAGATATTAAGGAAATCGAAAATGCCGCCCATCGTTGCAAGGGTATCGTGGAAAATCTCCTCAATTTTTCTCGCCAAACAAAAAGCACCGATCGAGGACCTATTGATATCAATGAAACCATTGAATCCGCTCTTCCTCTATTTCGGATGAAATTGAGGACAATGAATGTTGAGGTAGCCACTGAATATTCAAAGGGGCTGGAGCATGTTTTCGGCAACCGTTCCCAAATTCAACAGGTGATTCTTAATCTGATTAGTAATGCGGCCGATGCCATGCCGGAAGGTGGTATTATTCATCTTCGCACAAAGAAAAATGTTGAAGGCAATTTTGCTAAAATTGAAGTGCAAGATACAGGCATTGGAATCAAAGGGAAAAATCTCAACCGCATCTTTGATCCTTATTTTACGACCAAGGACCTTGGTAATGGCACGGGGTTGGGCTTGTCCATCAGTTATAATATTATTCAGGAACATCAGGGAAAAATTGAGGTTCAAAGCGAGGAGGGGAAGGGGTCGATTTTTACTGTATTATTGCCTTATTGTCGTGAAAAGGGGAAGCGGACATTATAATAAGATCATAAACTGTTGCTAAGGGAGGTGGCTGTGAAAGAAACCATATTGGTCATTGATGATGAAGAAGTCATCCGAAAGGCCCTTGATAAATTTCTGAAGCAACAAAAGTATCATGTGCTTTTGGCTTCCGATGGAGAGCAGGGATGTCAAATGCTGAAGGAGGAAAGCGTTGATGCCGTCCTGGTTGATTTGATGATGCCCAAGGTGTCCGGGCTCGAGGTTGTCAAAAAGATTCAAGAAATCAATCCTGACATTGCCTGTATCATGATGACGGCGTTTGGGACTATTGCCAATGCCATTGAGGCCATCAAGGCAGGGGCCTATCATTATCTGACCAAACCTTTTGAACTGGATGAGGTGAAAGACCTTTTGCACAAGGCCCTGGATTATAAGCGTTTGAAAGTGGAGAATGTCCAATTAAAAAGGCAACTCAAGGATAAATATAAATTTGATAATATCATTGGTGAAAGTGAGGCGATAAAAGGTGTTTTTAGTCTGATCGAGAAGGTGGCCAATACCGATTCAACGGTTTTAATTACAGGGGAATCAGGAACGGGCAAAGAGCTTGTGGCTCGCGCCATTCATTATAATTCACAACGCTCCGACAAGCCTTTGATCACGGTTAATTGTGCGGCCATACCTGAGAATCTTCTTGAGAGCGAGCTCTTTGGTCATATGAAAGGGTCTTTTACCGGTGCTATTTCAACAACACCTGGACGTTTTGAAATGGCCCATAGAGGCAGTATTTTTCTTGATGAAATTGGGGATATGAGTCCCAAACTTCAGGTAAAATTGCTTCGTGTGCTTCAGGAAAGAAGATTTGAACCCGTAGGATCCACCCGGCCGAAAGAGGTCGATGTCCGGGTGATTACGGCGACGAATAGAAAATTGGAGGTCATGGTTGAAGAGGGGGGATTTCGGGAGGATCTCTATTATCGTCTCAATGTTATTCCTATTCACATCCCTCCCTTGAGGGAACGACCGGAGGATATTCGGCTTCTTATTGATTTTTTTCTGAGCCGAGCCAACAAAAACAACTCAAAATGTGTGACCGGCTTCTCCAAGGAGGCATTAAAGGTTTGTGAACAGTATGAATGGCAGGGAAATGTCCGAGAATTGGAGAATATAGTTGAGCGCTTGGTGGTTTTGAAAGGGGGCGGCACGATTACAGTAGAGGATTTGCCTTTTCACATCAATGGAGGTGAGACCAAGGATGTTTTTGGGCCACTCGTCATTCCTGACAGGGGTATTTCTTTTAAATCCGTGGTTTCAAAATTTGAAAACGAATTGATTTTGAAGGCCCTCAAGAAAACGCATTGGAACAAAAACAAGGCCGCTTCATTGTTGAATTTAAACCGGACGACTCTTGTTGAAAAAATCAAAAAGAAACAGCTTGAAAAATTTATAATTGGATAAGACGCCATGAAGCCTCTCAATCTTCTTGTCATTGATGACGACCCTACTATTGTCAAGTTTTTTGAGAAAATAGCGCAGAAATACGGCTATTCTTTCCATGGGGCGACTTCTGGCATTGAGGGTATGGAGGTCTTGTCAAAAAGAAAGGTGGATGTTGCCGTCGTTGATCTCAATCTTCCCCACCTCACCGGCATGCAGGTATTGCAGCGCATCAAATCCAATAATAAAGAGACAGAAGTGATTCTGATAACGGGTCAGGCGACGGTTGAATCGGCAGTAAAGGCCTTGAAAGAAGGGGCCTTTGATTTTATTCTCAAACCCTTTGTCTCCATTGACCTCCCCATCATTTGTATCCAGAAGGCCATGGATAAAATCAACCTCCATCAGAAGATCAGAGAACTGGAGACACGTCATGACTTTCGAGAGGATTATTATGGCATTATGGGGCGTAGTCCTGCCATGCAGGAGGTGTATAAACTGATAGATAACATTTCTAATAGTCAAAGTCCGGTCTTGATCTTGGGAGAGTCGGGTACGGGGAAGGAATTGGTGGCTCATGCCATTCATCAAACCAGCCCCCGCAAAACAACCCCCTTTATAGTGATCAACTGCTCTGCACTGACGGAAACCCTCCTTGAGAGCGAGCTTTTTGGACACATGAAGGGGTCGTTTACAGATGCCATTAGTGACAAAAAGGGGCTTTTCCAGGAGGCCGATAAAGGGACCGTTTTTTTAGATGAAATTGGTGAAATATCCCCCTCTGTTCAGGTGAAACTCCTCCGTGTTCTCCAGGACGGAGACATGAAGCCCATTGGGGCCAATCAGTCGATCAAGGTGGATGTTCGTGTGATTGCCGCCACCAATCGCGATTTATACATGGCTGTCAAAAAGGGGGTCTTTCGCGAAGATTTGTTTTATCGATTGAATGTGATTGGAATGCATCTGCCCCCCTTGAGAGATCGTGTGGATGACATCCCCTTGCTGGCCTATCATTTTATGAGGAAATTTTCTTCAAGGATGAATAAAAAGATAGAGCAAATTTCCGTTGATGCGATGCAGTGTCTGCAGGATTATCGATGGATGGGAAATGTTCGTGAGCTGGAAAACGTCATTGAGCGTGCCATTGTTCTCTGTCCTAATTCCATTATTACGGCAAAGGATCTTCCGTCGAAAATCTTGGGAGAGACCTTCTACGTTACAGATTCCATGAAGGATCATGCGGATTTGAGCAAATTGACCTATCAGGAGGCCAAAGAGAAGGCCTTGCAACAATTCAATCGCCATTATATTCTCGGGCTGTTACAGCAAACGGATGGCAACATCTCTCTGGCCTCGGCAAAAGCGGGAATGGACCGGAGCAATTTTAAGAAAATTATTCGAAAATGTGATATTAACATTCATGAATTTAGAAAATACTAAGTAAGGACAAGTGACCATGAGTGAAGGCGAGATTGTTGTTATTTATTTGAGTGAGAGGTTGGATCAGAAGACGATGAAGACGATCGCCAAGAAAAACTTTGAAATACGCCAGGTGACGCAGGAGCAATTTTTTGCCACCTTTCCCTCTCAGCGCCCAGACCTTGTCATTTTGACCTTCAAAAAAAATCAGCATGATACGGCCGTCCAGATCATCGAGCAAATCAAGGGACAGGATGAAAATCTTCCGATTATTTGTCTGACGGATGTCAGCGTGGAAAACGTGGTGGGCCTCATGAAGCAAGGGGCGTATGATTATTATAAAACCCCTCCTGACATTGTAAAGCTCCGACTGGCCATCTCGCATGCGATGGGAACTTACAAGTTGACCAAGAGGGTTTCACTTCTTGAAAATCAGGTAGGTTGGCAGGGCAAGTTTGACGAGATTGTGGGCGTCAGTTCTTCCATGCAGGAAATTTTTCAAACTATCCAGACAGTGGCCAAGAGTAATGCGACAGTCTTGATTCTTGGTGAGTCGGGGACGGGCAAGGAACTGGTGGCCAAGGCGATTCATCGTCATTCCGACCGTCGAAAATACAAATTTATTGATATCAATTGCGGTGCTATTCCAAGAGAGCTTTTGGAGAATGAACTCTTTGGTCATGAAAGGGGGGCCTATACGGGGGCTGACCGGCAATATGTGGGAAGTTGCGAGCGGGCCCATCAGGGAACTCTTTTTTTGGATGAGATTTGTGAGATGGATCCCTCCCTCCAGGTCAAGATATTGAGGGTGTTGCAAGAAAGGAATATTGTTCGTGTGGGGGGAGGGCAGAAGATTGAGATTGATATTCGCATTATCGCCGCGACCAATCGTGACATTCAAGCCGAGGTTGAAAAGGGAAATTTTCGCGAAGACCTTTATTATCGATTGAATGTCGTTCCTATCCATATCCCCCCCCTTAGGGTTCGCAGGGATGATATTATGGTACTGGGACGTTGTTTTTTGGAACGTTATTCGAAGGAAAACAACAAAAAATTTAAGGACTTTTCCCCCGATGCCATGCAGGTGTTGACCAATTATAACTGGCCGGGGAATGTTCGGGAACTGGAAAATGCCATTGAGAGATTGGTCGTTTTAAATGATGATACCAAGGTTCGTTTGTCGTTTCTGCCGCATTTTATTCAGAATGCCGAGAGACAGGTGATGGCGGGGACGACGGTTTCCTCTTCGGATTCTTATCAAAAGGTGGTGCCCCTTCCCCTGGTGGAGCAGTACGCCATTGAGGCGGCGATTGCCAAATGCAACGGAGACGTTGTCTTGGCGGCCAAGAAACTGCAAATCGGCCAGGCCACCATGTATCGAAAGATCAAACACTACGGCATCAAGCTCGATTAGTGTAGTGCGTCATAAATCTCTTTACGCTTCGTTGCCCCTGCACCCGCAATCCTCACGTACTTCCGTGTACGCTCCGGTTGCGGGTTTGCGGCAGCCTCGCCTAAAGAGATTTCTGACACACTATCCCTTTCCCTATTATAGTTTATTAAGGTAGGGATGGCCCCTTACCTTCATAAATATAATGCAGAGAGGGGCTACCGCAAATATAAGTCAAAAAGCGTTGGACGCACTACATGAGAATGCTTTTCGATTGAAGGGGGTAGTGGAAAATAACATTTTCTTCGGGGACCTTTCTCAACATCCTGAGCAGTATAATTGATTGAAATTATTAATATTTCTAGTTTTTCCTGGGAGGGATTAAGGATCCAAGGCAACTTTCTGCTCGATTCTTCGATAATTGGGTGTAGAAGGGAAAAAAATGATAAAAACCCTCTCCAGTATTCTTTTGGCAGTGGTTCTCTTTGCGATCTTGATCTATGCGGGGACCCTGACCACCTCGACCATTGTGGCTGAAGATTCGGCCGAGAGTTCTTCAGAAGAATGGTTTCTCTATTATACGTATTAATACAAACGCAATAAATGTCGTTATACTTC
>MGSF01000049.1:21051-28456 GCA_001798715.1 Deltaproteobacteria bacterium RIFCSPLOWO2_02_FULL_50_16
TCGCCTTTTTGCCATGGGGACTTGTTGGCTGAAAGATCAAAATTGAGGAATTGATTGTGGCTTTTCCAAAAATGCGTCTGCGCCGTCTAAGGTATAATTCTATTCTTCGTGATATGGTTCAGGAACACAGGCTGTCCCCCAGAGATTTTGTGCTTCCTCTATTTGTGACAGAAGGAGGGGGGCAAAAGATACCGATTACCTCCATGCCGGGCGTATTTCAAATGTCACGCGACGAATTGGTCAAAGAGGTCAAGACCCTTTCTCCCCTAAAAATCCCCGGAGTCATCCTTTTTGGGATTCCCCGATCCAAGGATGAAAAGGGGACGCAGGCCCTCAAAAAGGATGGTGTGATTCAGGAGGCCATTCGGGCCATAAAAGATACGACCCCCGATGTCTTGGTAATCACGGATGTCTGTCTGTGTGAATACATGAGTCATGGGCACTGTGGTGTGGTTCAAAAAACACCAAAGGGTCAATGGGAAGTGATGAACGATGCCACATTGGAGATCCTGGCCCAGATGGCCGTGTCTCATGCCGAGGCGGGGGCTGATGTCGTGGCCCCTTCGGATATGATGGATGGTCGTGTGGGCCGTCTTCGTCAAGCCTTGGATCATCACGGTTTTTCGAAAACGCCGATTCTTTCCTATGCCGTCAAATATGCCTCATCCTTTTATGGCCCTTTTCGTGAAGCGGCAGCATCAGCCCCTCAATTTGGCGATCGAAAGAGTTATCAGATGAATTCCGCCAATAAGCGTGAAGCCATTCGCGAGGCTTGTCTGGATCTTCAGGAAGAGGCGGATATGTTGATGGTAAAACCGGCCCTCCCTTGCCTGGATGTGATCCAGATTGTGCGTCAGGAATGCGATGTTCCTGTCGCGGCCTATCAAGTGAGTGGTGAGTATTCCATGATCAAGGCCGCCGCTCATCAGGGTTTTTTGGATGAAAATCAGGTGATGATGGAGACTCTGTTGTCTATTAAAAGGGCGGGGGCGAGTTTTATTCTCACTTATTTTGCCAAACAAGCGGCCCAACTCATCATGCGCTGTGAGTAGGGCATTGCGCGTGTAGCGCATGGCGCTCGGCAATTCCATGAAACAACGTTTATTTCTCATTGATGGTTCAGGCTATATTTTTCGTGCCTATTATGCCGTCAGGCCCCTGACGACCTCCAAGGGGCTTCCGACAAATGCCCTTTATGGCTTTACATCCATGCTTTTAAAACTTTTTCGCGATGAAAAGCCCGATCATGTGGCTGTGGTCTTTGATGCCGGTCGTAAGACTTTTCGCAACAAACTTTATCCTGATTATAAGGCCAATCGTGCCGAACCCCCGGAAGATCTTGTGCCGCAGTTTCCTTATTTTCGAAAAATTGTTCAAGCCCTCAACATTTGTTGCCTTGAGGTGGAGGGCTTTGAGGCCGATGATGTCATCGGAACTGTTGCTAAACAATTGGAAGAGAAAAATTTGGACACTGTTATTATTACGGCGGATAAAGATTTGATGCAGCTTGTGGATGACAAGATCACCCTATGGGACACGATGAGGGACAGGAAGGTGGGCCTCAGTGAGGTCAAGACTCGATTTCAAGTGGGGCCTGAAAAGGTGACGGATATTTTTGGTCTCGCGGGAGATACCTCGGATAATATTCCAGGAATTCCGGGTATTGGGGAGAAGACGGCCATGAAGCTTGTGGGAGAATACGGTTCGTTGGAATCGGTCCTTGAAAATGTTGGCAAACTCAAGGGAAAGCTCAAGGAACATGTGGAACAAAATATCGATCAGGCACGTCTTTCAAAAAGACTGGCTACCATTATCACTGATGTACCCGTCAAGTTTGATTTCAGAGATTTTGAATTGAGAGAACCGGACCACAAGGAGTTGCGGGCTTTGTTTGAGGAGCTGGAGTTTCAAACCCTTTTATCCCAGCTGACACCGCAAAAGACATTGGAATCCTCGGGCTATCACCTTGTGAGTTCTGAAGGAGGCTTAAAAAAAGTCGTCGAAAAATGTCTTCATGCCGAGGCCTTGGCCTTTGATTTGGAGACGACGAGTCTGGATGTCAGGGTGGCCGAGATAGTGGGTGTGGCGCTCTCCTGTCAGGAAGGGGAGGCCTATTATGTTCCCATGGCCCCTTATGTTCTTGGGATTTTACGTCCGCTTCTGGAGAACAAAAAAGTCTCTCGTTGGGCTCAAAACGCCAAGTATGATGCCGCTGTTTTAAAAAGATACGGCATCCATGTCTTTCCCGTTCAATGTGACACCATGATTGCCTCCTATCTTCTTCATCCCGAGGAGAGGCACAATCTGGATTTTTTGGCCCAAAAATATTTGAAACATAAAATGACGACCTATGAAGATGTGACGGGAAAAGGGAAAAAACAGATCAATTTTTCCGAGGTAGAGGTCCAGACGGCAAAGGATTATGCCTGTGAGGATGCGGATGTCACTTATCGGCTGGCCCGTATTTTTTTGCCACTCATTAAAAAAGAGGGGCTGGACAGGCTTTATGAAGACATAGAGATGCCCCTTGTGGAGGTCTTGATGGCGATGGAGACCTCAGGTGTCTTGCTGGATGTCGCTTTGTTGAAAAAGTTGTCCAAGGAGTATGAGACGCGTCTTCATCAGATTGAGTCACGGATTTTTGAAAGTGCCGGGCAATCCTTTAATATCAATTCGCCGAAACAGCTGGGGAAAATTCTCTTTGAGGCATTAAATCTTCCGGTCATTCGAAAAACAAAAACGGGATATTCCACAGATGTCGATGTCTTGATGGAATTGCGATCTCATCACGACATTGCGGCCCATATCTTGGATTATAGGAGTTTGTCCAAATTGATTTCGACTTATATTGATGCCCTGCCTTCCCTGGTGGATCCCAAAACGGGGAGGGTGCACACCTCGTTCAATCAGACCATCACGGCGACGGGTCGACTTTCCTCGAGCAATCCCAATCTTCAAAATATTCCCGTGCGAACCGATGAAGGACGGAGGATCCGTGAGGCTTTTATCGCCCAAAAGGGCTGTGATGTGTTGTCTGTGGACTATTCTCAGATCGAATTGAGACTCCTGGCCCATATTTCTGAGGATCCAAAATTAATGAATGCCTTTTGTCAGAACGAAGATATTCACCGCCAGACGGCCATGGAGGTCTTTGATGTTCAGGGTGATCGAGTGACTCCTGAAATGAGATCGATGGGCAAGACAATCAATTTTGGGATTCTCTATGGGCAGACACCTCACGGACTCTCCCAGCAATTGGGGATCTCCATGAATGAGGCCAGCGATTATATCAGGCGATTCTATGAAAAATTTTCCAGGGTGAAGGAATATAAAGAGGAAATCTTGAAAGAGGTCCATAAGACGCAAATGGCGCAGACCCTTAAGGGCCGCCGCCGCCATTTTCCGGACATCAACAGTCATAATGCCAACGTCAGAAATCTGGCCGAGCGCATGGCCTTCAATATGATTTTTCAGGGTTCGGCGGCCGATATCATCAAGAAGGTCATGATAGAAATATATCAAAAGTTTGTGCAACGCTCCCTGAAGAGTCGTATGATCCTTCAGGTCCATGATGAGCTTGTCTTTGAGGTGGATCGCTCGGAGAAAGAGGCTGTTCAGGAAATCGTTGTGACGACGATGGAGGGGGGGATGGACCTCAAGGTCCCTCTGAAGGTGGATGTGGGTTGGGGAGACAACTGGGCCAAGGCCCACTGATCTTTATGGGGAGGCCCGACCTTCTGTTTCATCAAAAGAATGATGCTCTAGCTGCCAGAGGGTCCTGGTTTCGTCTCTGAAGACATCAATAAAATGGGGTTGATCTCTCTGGGCGGGTTCGATACCGCCACTGACGCCAAAGACCGGCAGTCCTCCTATCTCGAGATCGGTCGGTGTATGGGTATGTCCCGTGATGCCGCCGATCACCTTCCGGCGTCTTAAATGTTCCTGAAGCCTGTCGGATCCCATCAGCGCCAGATCAGAGGTGTCTCCAAGTTCATAATCTCTGACCGCGACAAAATCTCTGTGAGGTACAAAGTGTGTGGCGACGAGAATCCCCCCCACTTCCACATTGTCGACCAAGGAATCCAGATGGCAGGCCATGCCCCCGTGGCAATAATCAAAAAAATCCCTGGCGGTTAAATCCTCGGTGGAGGATCGGGTGGCTCTCGGCGGATTGAGTCGGGGAAAGGTAAAATGCCTGAAGGTGTTTGTCACCTTTATTTCTGCCAGTCCCATCATAAATTCTCTGTCTGGACGGATGTCTTCATAGGGTACGTCCCTTCCGTAATTTTCCCACCATGCTCGGTCCAGGCTCCTCCACCAGCCTTCCAACGCGCCATCATACCATCCGACATTGCCGGCAACGGCCAGGCCACTTTCTGTATGGATATAGGGTTGATGATCGAGGAGATGGAGGCCCCATCTTTGAAGGTAGGCCGCCGTTTCCGGGTAAAATTCGTCAAGGAACGCCTTTTCAAGGGTCGGGTCGAGTTGTTTTCTGTCCCCGACGCGATCAAACACCAAACGTCGGCTTAAGCATTCGAGATCATTGTTTCCCAAGACAAAGAGTCTTGCCCTGGCAGAGATTCTAGACAGGGCATCGAGCCCTCTCAAGAAATGTTCACCCACCTGATGGGGAGGTTCCCCCCTTTCTGCCAGATCACCGTTGAACAATAGGATGTCATGGGGTCTTGTGAGTTGTGCCGCCCTCTCGATGACTTGCTCGGCCCATGGGGTCCACTCACCCGTCCTTGAACTCCTTTTTCCAAAGTGGAGGTCGGAGAGGACGACGAATCTCACCAGAGGATCGTTTGAAGAAACCCTGCTAAAGGAATCGGGATCTGAAGGGGTTTGTGGGCCGGGTCTTGTGGGTTCACGGAGGCCGCGCACTTGACGAACGTGACTCGAAGTTTGTAGGGATCCCCGCCCACGTCTTGGATCCCTTTCGGCCAAGTCCCGCGGACCTTCAACTGGACGACTATTTAAGGCCATATTTTCTTTCGGCGATGGCTCCTAGTTTTGGGCCACTCCCATTTTCGTTGGTAACGCCAAAAGGTTGCTATGAGGAGGGGGATTTTTTGAGGGGTTTTATTGGGTAAAGATGAGGGTAAAAGGGCCGATGCGAACCACGTCTTTGGGTTGTAGGGGGTGTTCTGATACCTTTTTGTCATTGACATAGGTGCCATTGGAGGATTCGAGGTCAATAAGGACGTATTTTCCCCCGGCCTGATGGATTTGGGCATGTTTTCGGGACACCTTTGCATCTTTCAGGGTGATTGTGTTGGAGGGGGAACGACCGATTTCAACCAATTCTCCCAGGGCCTGTTTTCCGACCTCTTTGCCATTCTTTTTGATGATAAATTGGGCTTGTTTCATGTGGGGGGCCGGCATGGAGGGAGAAGGGGTGGCCCTAGTTTCTTGGGGCTTTTGGGGCAATTCTGGCTGAGGGGTGAAATAGTCCCCTTCACTCAGGCTTGGGACGGATTCTTCTCCTCCCAAGGAGGGAATAGAGGTTTCATCCGTTTTTTCGGGAAGCGGCTTTTGAATTTTCATCGAGACTTCATCTGTGGTCTCGTTAGGGTTCACCGATTCAGATTCCACAATCTCTTCAAATTCATCTGGAGGGGGATGTTCAATCATTTCAAAAGGAGAGGGTTCGGCATCTGGAGTGATATGGGATGTTATGGTTTCTCCCTTGATGAGTTCTTCGTAAATTGCGATATTGTCTAGGGCCGTTTTCATCAATTTTTCTAGGGATTCTATTTTTTCCTGCTCCGTTTCCACGTATTTTTTTAGATTTTCTTTTGAAAATTCGCCCAACTGATGACGCACTTTGGATTCTTCGAGGTTTTCTTGATGTATTTTGATGATATTTTGAATTTCAAGTTTCCTATTTTTTATCAAGGAAAGGTTCTCTTTTACCTCATTGCTGATGTCGATAAAATTTTTGATGGCTTCATTCAGTTGTTCCAAATAGTCGCCGCGAATCTTTTGATAGACACTTTTCGACACCTCCCCCTTTTTTTCATCCAGTTTATTGAGGCGGTCTTGGTAGAGGTCACGCTCTTTTTTAATGGTACGGGCCCTGTCGATCAAGGTCTCATCAAGGGGGGGGATGGAGTTTTCGAGAGAAATCCTTTCTCCGTCACCATCGCCTTCCAGACCATTGTCTCCTGGGAGTGGAGTGGGATCTTCAATAATAGGATTGTCTTTCATATTAATCAGTAAGACCTTGAACTCACTCAACTTTTCATTTTATTGAAGCCGGGTCCTTTTGTCAAACAAACAATCGCATCCTGGCGTCCCTGGGCACAGGCCTGGTGGATTTTCGCAAGATCGCTTGTAAAACGTCGGAGTGGTAGGGGGGATTGTGGGGCAAAGCTGTAAAAGCGGACGGGAGAAGGGGGGGAGGCGATGAGATCCAGGGTTTTATTGTAATGGATGTGGCGATTGCGGATGGCTTCGATCAGTTGCGGATAATGTCGGAAGGAGGTGAGTTTCCAGGGAAAATAGGACATCGGTTTTTTTCGATATCCTTCCCTCTGTGAGAGAAGGATCCAGATTTCCTGGCACCCTTCATCGATCGCCTTTTGAACAGGGATGGAGTCAGAAATGCCCCCATCCACATAACGTTTCCCGTTGATGAGGATGGGTGTCTTATAGGCCAGGGGAATGGCCCCGCTGGCCTTGAGGGCCAGGGGAATCGGGTCTTTTCGATTTTTAAAGTAATGGGGCTGTCCGGTTTCGCAATCGGTGGCACAGATGAAAAAATCACAGGGATTATTGTTGATAGCCTGATAATTGAGAGGAACAACCTTGGCAAAGATTTCATCAACGAGGTAGTCAAAATCCATCACTGATTTTCGGGTCAGGATTCTTTTAAGATTCAGGAAATTTTTGGTGCGAAAGGTTTCCAGCCAGACAGGCATGAGGTCATTTGTTTGATGGGCCACAAAATAGGCCCCGGTCGAGGCCCCTGCGGAGGTGGCGCAGACGACATCGAATGGGGGAAGACCAGCTTCAATCAGTGCCATCAACATTCCAGCGGTGTGGGCCCCTCTGGCCCCTCCGCCCTCGAGGACCAACCCGCGTTTTACCTTCTCCCATGACATGGAGGGATCCTACTTATCCCGGTTGAATCCGTCAACTTGGTGATTTGAACAGTGGTGTGTCCCATAAATCTCTTTATGCTTCGTCGTCTTTCGTCAGGCCGCCTCAACGTACGGTCCAGTACGCCTCGGCGGCCTTCCTCAAGACTCCTCGCCTAAAGAAGATTTCTGGAACACACGGGCCATTATTGTAAAGAAGCGTTAGGGACACTACAATAGTATCTGGACATAAAGGTCGGCCTTTACTAACAGTCCCGAAATTGTATAGACATTTGGGAACTGTTAGTATTACAGGACCG
>MGSF01000049.1:28515-41925 GCA_001798715.1 Deltaproteobacteria bacterium RIFCSPLOWO2_02_FULL_50_16
GGGGGGCAAGGGGCTTTTCTTGAAGGAGATCGAAGAGGCCCTTTTGGCAGGGGAAGTGGATATAGCCGTTCACAGCATGAAGGATGTCCCGGTTACATTGCCGAAGGGTTTAGTGCTGGGGGCCATGATGGCGCGAGAAGATCCTCGTGATGTGTTCGTCTCCCGTCGGTGGACCCGGTTCTTTGATTTGCCCCAGGGGGCCCGTGTGGGAACGAGTTCATTAAGGCGCCGGACCCAATTGTTGCACCACCGGCCCGATCTTAAGATTGTTTCCTTGCGGGGAAATGTGGGGACACGGTTGAAACGCTTGGAGGAAGGATCGGTGGATGCCATCATCCTGGCCGCGGCGGGAATGAAGCGTTTAAATTGCGAGCATCATATTACCGAGTATTTGGAAACAGAGATTCTCCTGCCTGCGGTGGGACAGGGATGTGTGGGTATTGAGGCTCGTGACAATCGACAGGATGTCTTAAAATTAATAACACTGCTGAATGATCCTCAGACGCAAATTTGTGTTGAGGCCGAGAGACATCTCCTTCAGATTCTTGAGGGGGGATGTCAAGCCCCCATCGGGGTTTATGGGACGATGGTTCAAGATCGATTGACCTTGGTAGCGAAGGTCCTTTCTTATGATGGACAAACGGTCTTGGCGGAGGTAGCAGAGGGGTCCATGAAGGATCCCGGTGCCGTAGCCAGGCATTTGGGAGATCGGCTGATTCGGCAAGGGGCTCAAAAAATCCTCCAAGAGGTTATTGAGGCCATGGACAATGAAGGATAAAAAAATGCGTAAGAAAAAAATGGGTTTTGTCAGCCTTGTGGGGGCCGGGCCCGGGGATCAAGGTCTCATTACGGTCAAGGGATACCAGCGGCTTCAAGAGGCGGAGGTGGTTGTTTACGATAATTTGGTCAACCCGATCTTGTTGACTACGGCCTCTTTCAGGGCGGAAAAGATCTTTGTGGGGAAGATGGGTTCCCGTCATATCCTGGAACAGTCGGAGATCGACAAGATCGTGATTGAAAAGGCGCGTCAGGGGAAAAAGGTGGTTCGATTAAAAGGGGGGGATCCCTATATTTTTGGTCGAGGGGGGGAAGAGGCGAGTGCCTTAAAATCACAGGACATCCCTTTTGAAATTGTCCCGGGGGTGACTTCCTCTGTAGCGGTTCCCGCTTATGCGGGGATTCCCCTGACGCATCGTGATTATGCAGCGACAGTGGCCTTCGTGACGGGGCACGAAAACCCCCAAAAACCAGAATCCCTGATTGACTGGATGGCCCTCTCCAAGATGAATACCTTAGTCTTTTTGATGGGGGTGACGTATCTCAAAGAGGTGACGAGGCGGCTCATCGAATGCGGCCGATCCCCCACAACCCCGGTGGCCATTATTCAGCAAGGGACCGTCCCCACACAAAAAACGGTGGTGGGTTCTTTGGGGGATATTGCCCAAAGGGCAGAGGAAGAGGACATCCGCCCCCCTTCCATTATTGTCATAGGGGAGGTGGTCCGGTTTAGGGATGCATTAAATTGGTTTGAGACGCGGCCCCTCTTTGGAAAAAGGGTCCTTGTCATGCGGTCACGAAGACAGCTGGGGGAATTGACGACGCTCTTTCATGAGGCCGGGGCCCAGATTGTCGAGATCCCGATGTTGGAGATCCTCCCCCCTCGCTCCTATCGGGCACTCGATCAGGTGTTGAAAAGACTGGGTCAATATGACTGGATCCTTTTTACGAGTGTCAATGGTGTGCAGGCCTTTATGGATCGTTTGCAGGGACAGAAAAGGGATATACGCGATCTCAAGGGGGTCAAGATTGCCACGATTGGTCTCTCCACGAGGCAGGCCGTGGAGGGTTACCATCTCCGTGTGGCCCTGGTGGCCAGGGAATCCACGGCGGAGGGTTTGGTAAAAATTCTTGGTCGACAGGTGAAGGGAAAAAAGGTCCTCATTCCCCGTGCGGCCGAAGGACGAGAGATCCTTGTCGCGGGCCTAAGAAAACAGGGGGCTAGAGTCAGTGACATTGAGGTGTATCGTTCACGGCTTCCAAAAAAGTCCAAAGAAAGACTCCAAGACCTTTTCAGATCAGATACAGAAGTTCCCCATTGGGTGGTGTTTACCAGTTCGCTCATGGTTCATCGGTTTATGAAGGTCTTGGGAGGTGGGAGGGCGAAAGAGGGGGCTCGTTTTAAAGACATTCATTTTGCGGCCATTGGACCTGTGACGAGAAAGACCGTTGTGAACTATGGTCTCAAGGTCCATGTTGTGCCCTCTAGGGCGACCTTAAAAGCCCTCGTTCAGGAAATTGTTGTCTTTGAGAAAAAATCTGTCTAGGATTTTGTTTAATGGATATGTTGAAAAATAATATATCTTCTCGCTTTTGCGTTCCACACTCCCCTGCCGTGTGGAACGCAGCGTGAAAAATCAATAACATAGAGGCAGTAAGGAGATTGATTTTTCAAAGCCGCTCAAAGAAATATTATTTTTCAATATTTTCTTAATAGATCTAAAAACAATAAAACCACAAGAGGTCTTTCGGCCTTTGTGGTTTTATCTTGGCGAATCAATAAGTTTAAGTGATTAGTGCTCTGGTTTTGCCGCCTTCTCTGCTTTCTCTTTTTCTGCCTTTTGGCACTCTTCAAGCTTGGCACCGGCCAGGCCTTCACAAGGCTTCTTGACTTCTGCTGCCTTCGCAGGAGCCGCTGTTTCAGCAGAGGCAATAGAGACGATGGTGAACATTGCGACTACGAGAATCGCTAAACTACTGAGTATTTTCTTCATAGGTGTTTTTTTCACCTCCTTTGGAGGTGAATCCTTATGTCTAAACCCCGAAGAAGTCAAGAGGCACCTCTTAATTATTAATGTAAAAAATACTAATAAATACAGTATATTATAGGGAAATGTCCCGAAACATAAAATAAGCAGCGGCGATCAGACAGAGACCGGCCCATAGGAAGTCCAGTCTTATGGGTTCTTTCATGTAAGAAATTGAAAAGAGGGCGAAGACACCCATGGTGACAATCTCCTGAATGACCTTCAGCTGAGCCAGGGAATAAGACTGATACCCTATCCGGTTTGCCGGGACTTACAGGCAATATTCAAAAAAGGCAATGCCCCAGCTCACGAGGATGACAAAGAAGAGCGCCCTTGTCTTGAAGTCTTTGAGGTGACCATACCAGGCATAGGTCATAAAGAGATTAGAGAAAATCAGTAATACGATGGGTAGAAGTTTTTGCATTTAGGGGAGCCCTGTCGTCTCCTCCCATCCATGCATGAGATTCATGTTTTGGATCGCCTGCCCGGAGGCCCCTTTTGTCAGGTTATCGATGGCGGACATGACGATAATCTTTTCGGTTCGGGGATTGATGGTGATTCCGATTTCACAAATATTGGTGCCGCGAACATTTTTGGTCTTTGGGGTTATCCCCGATGGGTTGACCCTGACGAAGGGCTCTTTTTTGTAAAATTCTGCATAAAGCCTTTGCAGATCTTTGTCGGAGTATTTTCTGAGAGGGGTGAGATAGCATGTGGCCAGGATCCCTCTGTCTATTGGGATTAAGTGGGGGACAAAGGTGACGTGGATTTCTTTATCGGCCAGTTGAGACAGCTCTTGTTCGATTTCGCCCGTATGTCGATGGGTGGTGGGATTGTAGGGATGCATGGATTCATTGATCTCACAAAAGGAGAGATCGAGACTAGCCTTTCGACCGGCACCCGAGGCCCCGGATTTGGCATCACAGATGATATCATTTAAAGAGACATCCTGTTTTTGTACAAGGGGAATCAGGGCGAGCAGGATGGCCGTCGGATAACAACCGGGGTTGCCGACTAAAAAAGACTTTTTTATTTTTTGCCGATGGAGTTCGGGGAGACCATAGACAGATTCGGCCAGCAGATGGGAGGCATGGTGCCTTGATGGTCCGTCGGAATCCGCGTACCATGTGGCATAGGTCGTGGCGGAGTTGAACCGAAAATCGGCGGAGAGATCCACCACCTTTGTCCCTTTTTCAATCAATAGAGGAATCGTTTTCATGGCCGATTGATGAGGGAGACATGAAAAGGCAAAACTCGCCTTTTTGGCCAAGATGTCTGGATTGAGGGATTCGAGTTTGAGTGAGGCAAAGGCCTCTAAGTGAGGGCACACTTCCCCCAATGTTTTTCCCGAATAGGTTTCGGAGGTCGCAAGAATAACATCCACAAAGGGATGACCGGCCAGAAGGCGTAACAATTCCTGACCGGTATATCCAGTGGCCCCGATAATAGCGATGGGGACTTTTTGCGTCATGTTTTTTAACCTATATAATTTTTATGACTTTGTCATCTTCTTCTTGGGGTGAGAGAGGGGACACGACAGCCGATTATCGCTTGGAGTATTGAGGACGTCTACGGGCCTTGTGGCGCCCATATTTCTTGCGTTCCACAATGCGGGAATCACGGGTAAGAAAACCCGCTGTCTTCAGAGGTTTGCGATAATCGGGATTGATGGAAAGAAGGGCCTTGGCAATACCATACTTTAAGGCGTCAGCCTGACTTGAGACGCCTCCCCCTGTGATGTTGGCCTTGATGTCAAATTGGTTTTCGGTGCCCGTGACGGACAAAGGTTGCTGAAGGATATAGCGCAGTATCTCACGAGGAAAATAATTTTCAGTGGAACGGCCATTGATCAACATCTTTCCTTCACCGGGAGAGAGAATGACACGGGCAATGGAGCTCTTCCTTTTTCCTGTGGCGGTAAAAACCTTGAGGGCCTTAATGGCGGTTAAAGTTTCGGAGGCATGTTTTTTTAAAATTGTTGTTGTCATCATTGAATCTCGATGGATTGTGGTTGTTGAGCCTGGTGAGGATGTTCGCTGCCAGAATAGATTTTCAATTTTCTCATCAAATGCTTAGTCATTTTGTTTTTAGGCAGCATGCCTTTCACAGCGTGTCTTATAATTTCCTCCGGTTTTCTGGCTCTTAATTCGGAGACATTCTTGGTTTTAAGGCCACCCCTGTACCCTGAGTGGGTGTAATATTTCTTTTCCAGCTCCTTATTTCCCGTCAATTTGACCTTGTCCGCATTGATGACGATGACAAAGTCGCCCGTATCCACGTGAGGGGTGAATCGGGTCTTGTTTTTGCCCCTTAAGTGATTGGCGATTTTTGTGGCGGCCCTCCCGAGAATCTTATCGGTAAGGTCAATGATGATCCAACCCCTTTGTTCTTCACCCTTTTTTGAAAAATATGTTGATACGGCCACGTCTTTGTTCCTCTTTAATTTGAGGGGGTGCAAGTTATTGGATTCTTGGATCGTTGTCAAGTCTGAAGAGAGGAAAATCATTGACTTTTTTGGGGATTTTCTGAAGCATGGTGTCCTTATGAAATCCCTCTTTCGAAAAGAGGTCCTTCAAATGAAGGCCTATCACCTGGAAAGGCCCTTGTGTGATGTCAAACTCAATCAAAATGAGTTGCCCCGCGATATCCCTTCGGCCATCAAGTCCCAGGTCCTGGTTCGTTTTGTTCAAACCCCTTGGAATCGTTATTCAAAACCTTATTCTGAAGACCTTTGCGAACGTGTGGCGGCGGCGGTGGGATGGAAATCCGAGGGGGTGACCATGGCCAATGGGTCAAACGTCCTCATTCAGGCCCTGATTTTAAGTGCTGCCGTCCGACAGGTGGTGATGACGGTTGCCCCCACTTTTTCCCTCTATCGGTTGGAGGCACAGGCCCTGGGCAATCGAGTGGTGGAGGTTCCCTTATTAAAGGATTTTTCCCTGCCCAAGGATGATTTTCTAAGAACAATGAGAATAAAAAAACCAAGCATCATCTTTTTATCCAATCCCAATGCCCCGACGGGCAATTTATTCCCTGAAGAGATCTTGATTGAGATTATCGAAAAGGCGCCGGGATTGGTGGTGGTGGATGAGGCCTATTATCCCTTTTCCGGAAAGACCTTGTTGCCCGCTCTTCAGCAATACAAAAATTTGGTATTGCTGCGTACATTTTCAAAGGCCTTTGCCTTGGCGGGTGTTCGTGCCGGTTATCTCCTGGCCCATCCCTCTGTTGTAAAGGAGGTGAGAAAGGTCCTGCTTCCTTATTGTTTGAATGTCTTGAGTCAGATAGTGGTGGAGACATTGTTGGAGCAAGTGGTTCTGGTACAGAAATGGGTTATGGAAAGTCTCGGTGAGCGGGAAAGACTTTTTGAGGGGCTTCAGTGTGTTCCGGACGTGTCGCCTTTTCCTTCGGCGGCCAACTTCATTTGCTTTCGGGTAAAAGGGGCCAAAAAAACCTTTAAAGGACTCTTGGAACAGGGGGTCTTGGTCAGGGATGTCTCCGATAATAAGTTGCTTAAGAACTGCCTTCGCGTTTCTGTGGGGACGGCCGAAGAAAATGCACGATTTCTACAGGCCCTGAAGTTTCTGAGCCGTCCTCCTCTATGAAATTACCCATTTACATGGATCATCATGCTACGACACCTGTTGACCCTCAGGTCTTTGAGGTCATGCAGCCTTATTTTTCAAAAGATTTTGGAAATGCGGCCAGTCGCCAGCATAGCTTTGGTTGGAGAGCGGAGGAGGCCGTTGCCATAGCACGCGAACATATTGCCCATCTCATTGGGGCCGAATCCGGGGAAATTATCTTTAACAGCGGGGCGACAGAGTCCATCAACCTGGCCCTCATCGGGGCGGCGCAACAGTATCAGAAGAAGGGCCGTCATATTATTACGGTGGTGACGGAGCATAAAGCGGGTCTGGAGGCCTGTCGGTATTTGCAAGGCCAGGGTTTTCAAGTGACCTATTTGCCCGTGAATGCCCTGGGAGACATCGATCTGGATCAACTGAGCCATGCGATCTGCGATAAAACCATTTTGATGAGTGTTATGGCGGCGAACAACGAGATCGGGACATTGGCCCCCTTGACGGAGATAGGGGAGATGGCTCGCAAAAAGGGAATTCTTTTTCATACAGATGCCGCTCAGGCCTGCGGCAAGATTCCCTTGGATGTTCGATCCATGGGGATCGATCTCTTATCGATGTCGGCTCATAAGGTCTACGGGCCCAAGGGGATAGGGGCCCTTTATGTGCGTCGTCGTTCTCCTCGAATTCAATTGACCCCTCAAATCCGCGGTGGGGCGCAAGAACAGGGGATGCGATCGGGGACCCTCAATGTCCCCGGTATTGTTGGGATGGGGAAGGCCCTTGAGTTGGCTAAGGCCCTCATGATTTCTGAGTCTCAACGGATCGGAAAATTGAGGGATCAATTATATCAGGAAATTACGGAAGGATTGGAAGAGGTTTTTCTCAACGGCCCTCCACTCAACAAGCGTCTCTACAACAATCTCAATATGAGTTTTGGAAAAGTGGATGGGGACGCCCTTCTGATGGAATTAAGGGAGGTGGCTGTTTCTTCGGATGCGGCCTGCACCACGTCGGCGGGGGAACCCTCCCATGTTTTAAAGGCTATAGGCGTTTCTAAAGAAAGGGCGCAGGCCTCCCTTCGTTTTGGCCTCGGTCGGGAAAACACGACGGAAGAGGTGCGCTATGTGGCCGGACGAGTGATCGAGGGGGTGAAGAAGTTGAGAAAAAAAGTGCCCCGTCCCACCTAAAGGATGTGGTAGAGATCTTTATCATCCTTCTGAATCTTGTTGATCTTGATGAGGCGATCAAGATGTTTGGCCAGCATCTTTATTCCAAAGTAGGCTTTTAGGGGATCCTGGAGGAGTTTGTGTTTGTAAATGATCCCTGAGGCGTTAAGATCAGCAAGAGAGGCGGGGTTTTGTCCTAAAAATTCAAGAATGGTCGTATCCCGATCGAAAAAGTAACGCTCAAATCTCTCCAATTTTCTATAAAAAGTTTCAGGATCGTAGAGACGCTCTCCATGGGAGGTGATGTAAAAATCGGCCCGAATGGATTTTAACCTTTCGATGGAGGCGAGAAAGTCATCGATACTGGAGACCGTATTGGCGTACCAGGGACCGTAGGGGGTGAGATCGATGTCAAATGTGATCAAGATTTTGAAGGGAATCACGAGGAGAGCGATATGTCCCGGTGTATGGCCGGGGGTGTGGAAGACCTTAAGATCGATGTTTCCTGCAGTAATAATATCGCCATCCTTTAAGGAGAAATCGATGTAGTGATCCTGAATATTCATCATGCGCGAAAAATCACGGACCCATCGTGAGTAGGGCGAATGGGGATCGTTATCGACGTATTCCAGACATTTGGTGATGGAACTGATGGCAGGGGCATCAAGGTGATGACAAAGAAACTGGGCATAAGAGAAGAAATGGTTGAGGGCCCTGTGATCTGTATGGAAGTGGGAATTGAGGACCCTTGGAATCTCTCGATGGGCGGCGATTTTTTGAATATAGGTAAAATTGGCTGAAGGATCGATAATCAGTCCCTTTTTTCCATGAATGAGGAAGGTGTTGGAAAAGAAGAATTCCTTTGAGTTTCTTGCCCAGATGATTTCAAAGTCATCACGACGGATGCCCTGATCTGTTTGCTGAAATTTATTGGGGAGCATGTTGGGTGATATTCCCTTTCTCAAGCGAGAGGAGTTTTTTCTTGAAATGCAATCCTGGGCCATAACCGCCCAGGGATCCGTCGGACCTAATAATGCGATGACAGGGGATGAAGAGGGGAAGTGGATTCTTGTGATTGGCAAGACCTACGGCACGGGCCCCATTGGGGCAACGAACGTCTTGGGCGATTTCCCGATAGGTCTTGAGCTGTCCATAAGGGATCTGTTGCAGACTGTGCCATACTTTATGTTCGAAAGGGGTCCCTGTTTGGAGGTCGAGAGGGATGTCGAAGGACTTTCTAGTACCCTGGAAATATTCGCAAATTTGATCCATCCCCCTTTGAAGGTAGTGATTTTCGGGTCTCCCCTTTCTGGGGTCATCCGGTGTGAGATCTTGAAGGGTCAAGGAGACCAGACCTTTCTCAGAGGCTGTGAGGGTGAGGCTTCCAAAACCCTTGAGGAACCACCGAAATTGTTCGAAGAGAGCCAATTTTATCACCTCACTCTTCTCAAAATGAGAAAATTATCACTTTGATAATCTAAATCATCACCTCGCAACATAAAAAAACAAACAATTTCAACAAGTTGCATTTTTACATCCCATGCGTCAATTGGCATCAAATATGCAAATCCTTTGAGAGAAGAAACGGACATCGTTCCTTAAGGGATGATCTGAAATAACGAACGGGAAGGATAATGTCAATCATGAACAAGGATACCAACATGGAAACGGTCGGATCGGGACCTCAAAGGACGGGGAAAGACAGTCACACCCTGGCCAGAAAAGGGAGCTGGAGTCGCGATATCACAAAGAGGGTCATGAGTCCCCCCAAGGAGAGCCAGATCATCACCTTCGGTGACAGGATCACTTATACATTTACCGTTGGCAAGGATGTGGGTTCCATTCATTTTGACATGGGTCGTGGAGAGATTTTTTATCGAGGTCACAATATTTCCAATCTCGATCTTGAAAAATGGCAGATGGATCTCTTGATACGTTTTGAAGAGATCCTTAAAGGAGAGGCTCGATATGAGAGATTTGTTGCGGCCTATATCCAAAGTCTCCGAAAAATTCCTACCTTATAAAATGTCTTGGCGTGTCCTCGCCCACTTTTCACGTTTTTCATAGCCTAACCTCTTCAAATGCGGTACATTATTAACAGGACCAAAATAATATGGACAGCCCGATAGGGCTAACAGCCGGTCCTGTAATACTATCCCTCTCTCCATTATAGTTTATTAAGGTAGGGATGGCCCCTTACCTTCATAAATATAATACAGAGAGGGGCTAACAGTCCCCCAATGTCTATACAATTTCGGGACTGTTAGTATTGGGAATATAGTATTTCAACATTTTATTCGTACCGTTAGGTGCGGATACAATGCCTGCTTACCAATTTTGCAGGTACTTATGGTTGGTCATTTTAAATTGTACTCATTGAAAGTTAATAAACCATAATGGTGCGTTTATCCGATATAACGACGCGACGTCCTCTCCGAAGGACGGAGATAGAGGGAAGGCGGCCTTCTCGGGCGCGGCGCCAACCCCTCGATCGGGATTTCACCTTTGATCGTGATGGTCACAATTGGACTTTTGAAGAGGGGCATGTGCTCGTTGAAGGACAGGATGTCAATGAAGTGATTAATGAGACTCAGGATCTTTCTATTTGGTTGGGTGTTATCGGTGGATTGACGGATTATAAAAAGTTTGTTGTCAGTCGCAGCCATTCCAATTCTCAAATCACGGAATTTTGCACTGTTCTCGATGCCCTCCTCGAAAAACTCATGGGAAAGACGAAAAAGTTTTATGATGACAAGCTTTTCGGATTGTCTTGGAAACTGGATCACGGAGAGCTGGTGATCAACGGGATCAATATCAATTCATTTTTGGCCTTGTATGAACAGCGCAAGACCGATAAGGCTAAGAGTTTCCTCTTGGGGATTCGTGATAAGTTGCAAATGATCCTTTCAAACAAGGCGAGCAATTCTGATTATGAGCGAATTCGGGAAACAGTGGAAAAATTGTCAGAACGTATTCAGGAAATTCTGGGAGAAAAATCCCCTTCTCATCCTCGTCTCCTGCTTCGCAGCGGGCGTCCTTCTCGCTGATTTAATCAACATCTCTCAATTGTTGTTGGGCGTCTTGTTGATCAGTAATATTTTTCTCGTATTTCTTTGGAAAAAGTATCTCCCTCTTTTTTTTATTTTTGCGTTGTTAGTGGGGTGTTTTTACGCCTCGTGGTCTTTTTCTCGCACCCCTCTCTATCCGGATTCGTGGACCCTTCCCACGCGATCTCCCAGCCTCTTTGAAGGATGCCTTTTGCAAAAAACGGAACAACCCGAGGGAGTCGTTTTGATTCTTGAATTGGTTCATAGTCTGGAGGATTTTCAGGAAGTGCCCCTGACGGGGCGGATGCGTTTAACCCTGCAACAGGGGCGGGTTTCTGTGGAGCCTGGAGATTGTGTGAGGGTTCGGGCGAGAATCAAACGCCCCACCTTTTATGCCAACCCCGGTTATTTTGACAATCTTCATTTTTTGCGTCGTCAGGGAATATTTTACTCCGCTTTTATCCCTGATGAGAGGTGGATCATTAAGGTGGGGAAAAAAGACAGGTTTTTTTTGGGCTCCCTGATCCGCTTCAGCCGACAACGCATCCTCCAATCCCTCGCTTCCTTGCCGTCAGACCCTGGACTTTCTCTTTTTTATGCCTTGGGTTTGGGTGACAGGAGTCATTTGACGGAGACTACAATAAAAAATTTTAGACAGGCAGGTGTGGCCCATATTTTGTCTATCTCGGGTCAGCACATAGGTTTGATAGCCCTCGTGTTCTATTATTTATTTAAGGGCCTCCTCCTTTTTTCTTATCGCTTGTCGGTGCGCTTTTCGCCACAAAAAATAGCGGCCCTTGCGACAATTTTTCCAGTCATTTTCTATACGCATTTGAGTGGGGCGGCTTATGCGGCCATCAGGGCGGAGATCATGGTTCTTTGTTATTTGGGGGGGATCCTGATGGGGCGTCGAAGGCATCTTGCGTCTTCTATGGCCTTGGCCGCTTTGCTGATCCTCATGGGAGATCCTTCCGCCCTTTTTGATGTCTCCTTCCAATTATCCTTTGCGGCGGTGGGATCCATGGCCTTGGCCTTTGATGTTGTGCAGCCAAAAAGTAATTTTGGGAAAATCATTATCACCTCCATCGCCGCTTTTTTGGGAACAGCCCCCTTAGTCAGTCATTATTTTTATCAGGTGCCGATGCTGGGGGTGTTGGCCAATTTGGTGATTTTTTGGCCCGTCTCCCTGCTGATGCCCCTTGTTTTTGTGGGATTGATAGGGGCCCTTCTCCATCCGGTTCTGGGGGTTTTTCTGATTCAACCGGCCCTGTGGGTCGCCACTCTGTTATCCCATCTGGTGGATTATTTGGGGACATGGGGAGGAAAAGGCGTGGTGAATTATTCCCTCTCATGGGGAGAAGTCACGGTTCTCTACCTCTTGATGTTTTTGGCCTTTGGATTTTATTGGAGGCGGCAGTGGGTAAAAACAGGGATCGCCGTCGTGGCGATCCTTGTTTTACTTTGGGCCCCCTGGGAGGGGGGAAGAATGGGCCCTCCTCGCATGGAGGTGACTTTTTTGGATGTGGGGCACGGGGAGGCGACGCTGGTACAAACCCCTAGCGGACATACTATTCTTATTGATGCCGGGGGGACACAGAGGATCCGGCCGGATCGTGACATCCGTTCTTCTTGGAACATAGGGGAGAAGGTGATTTTTCCTTATTTGGTACGTCGGAGAATTCACACAATCGATCTGGCGATCATCTCCCATCCCGACCTCGATCATTATCAGGGATTTTTGGGCCTTCTGGAACAGCTTCCCATCCGGGAGTTTTGGATCAATGGAATGATGCCGAAAGAGGAGGAGGATTATCGTCGATTGTTGGATGAGATTCGTTCGAAAAAGATTCCACTGAGGTTTTCAAGGGCGGGAGATGCGGTGGAATGGGGTGGGGTGGCCCTCGACATCCTTTTCCCAAAATCCATTGATTCCAAGGAGTCCGCCAACAACAATTCACTTGTGATACGTCTCAAGCATCAAGATGTGAGTCTTTTGATAACAGGGGATATCGAAGGTGTCGCTGAGAAACGATTGACACGTCATGTCCAACATTTAAAGAGTGATGTCTTTCAGGTGCCGCATCATGGCAGTCGCACGTCGAGTTTGGTTTCTTTTCTGAGAAAAGTATCTCCGCGATATGCCGTGATGAGTGTGGGGCGGCAAAATGCCTTTGGCCTGCCTCATCCAGAGGTTCTGAGGCGTTATCAGGAAGAGGGGATTCGCTTGTATAGAACCGATCAGCAAGGGGCCATCCTGCTGCGAAGTGACGGAAAGACAATTGAGTTTGAAACGGTGTTGGAAAATTAGGTGTTTATGAAGAGCTTTCTAGGTTTTCCCACGATTCATATCGCCAAAACATCTTTTTTGTGGCCGTGAAGCGGATTTTATAGGCCTTGCCTCCCTCTTGGAGAATGATGAAGGCAAAAATCTCGGCTAGTCCTTTTTGAATCTCACGGATCTCGATAATTTCTACTTTTTCAACGGGGAATTTCCCAAAATCAGTGAGTTTGTATTTCTTCCCGTATTTGGCAAAATGTTTTTTGATGATGTGATGGGCTGTTTGGGCACGAGGAACCCTTTTGGCGCATCCCAGTGAGGGAATGGTTAGGGGAAGGAGAAGGACCAAGAGAAGGAGAATGGATTTTTTCAAAAGCATAAAGTTGTTTCTGGGGGACGATGCTAGCGGAGGGGATGGAAGAAAGTCAATGCTAAATAAGCCGGCTGTGGTAGCTCAATGAAAATGTCAGTTTAACTGCTCCGTGATTATGTCAGTAGTTTAACCCTCTGAAAGGAGGGAGAAAGGATGCT
>MGSF01000050.1 GCA_001798715.1 Deltaproteobacteria bacterium RIFCSPLOWO2_02_FULL_50_16
CGGGCTTGATCAAGGTCACGGATCCCAGGGAGAGAAACGCGACTTCATGAGGCTCAAATCGATTCATCAATTGCGTGGCAAGACGGGGATAATCCACCTCCCAACCACGATAAAAAACCATGGGATGAAAATGAAAGGCGACCTTGATACCCCTGTCCGCCAATTGACGGGCCGCCGCCAATCGTTCTTCCAAATTGGCTGTCAAGTGCTCCTCATTTTTGATAATGGTCGGCGTATTGAGAGACCAGCTACACACCACGTTTTTGGGGATCTTGTTTTCCAAAAAATAACAGATGTTTCGAGTTTTTGTCTTAAACTCCAGTAGGATGTTTCTGTGCCGCGCGGCCCACTGACAAAGGGCCGTCAGATTTCCATGACGATCCCCCCAGACGAGGGAATCCGAGGATTGGCCCGTCCCAAAGTGGTAAAAACGATCGGGGTCAATCGGTATTTTTTCAAGTTTTTCCGCAAATGTCGCATCAAAGACAATCGGATCACGATAAAACGTCTGAATCGTGCAGTAACTGCATCCCAGGGGGCAATTTTCCACGACATCAATCGTCCTCAGATTGCAACAAATGGTTTTGAGAGAGGCCACGGGACACATCCCTGCAATCTTCTTCCCTGAGGGACGAATAACAATTTGAGTTTTCTTTCGACAAAGTGATTTGAAGCCCCCGTCTGGCGGATAGGATTTTGGAGTGCTTTTTAAGAGTCTTAGATGTTCCTGGAGGGCCTTGAACAAGGCCTTTTTCTGTCCCCTCCCCTGTAAGCCCTCTCGCACCTGACCCTCCCACCATTCCTCCAAACTCCCCTCCTGCCACATGTGCAGATCCCGACAGGCCTCAACCACCTGTCGAAACTCCTGAAAGGTCAACTGATGTTGAAAGGCCAGGGAGCGAATAAAGACCTGCTGACGATCTTCCAACCTTTCATAGAGGGTCTTTCCACGAAAGGAGGAAAATTTTCTTGAGTAATCCGGAAGGGGGCTCATAGTCATGGCATTGAAGCACCCATTGACTCCAAAGACAAGCGGCGATATTAAGTAGGAAGAATATCTTACGAAGGCGGTGAAAAATAACTTTTCTTTCGCCTTCGTATAATAATGTTATGATTCGACAGATTTTCTTTGATTTAGGCAAGGTCCTTCTCGATTATGATCTCGCCGTGATCGGTCGTGGCCTTGAAAAATATTCACCCTTATCCGGTGGTAAGATCCTTGAAAAACTACTGGCCACCCCCACTGAAAGGGCCTGGGAAAGGGGTGAAATCACCAATGAGGATTTTTATCACTTTGCCTGCCATCAGGCCCAACTCAATCTTTCAGAGGATCGCTTCGCCGCTATTTGGTCCGATATCTTTTGGTTGATCCCATCCACTGATGACTTATTGTCCCGTCTCCGGGGAAAATTACCGATGGGACTCATCACCAACATCAGTCCCCTTCACAACACCTTTATCCGAAAAAAATTTGATGTGTTTCGAAAATTTGACTTTGTCATCGCCTCCTGTGAGGTGGGTCATCGCAAACCGGATCCCCGAATTTATAAAATAGCCTTGAAACAAACCAATTTTGGCGCCGAAGAGACCCTTTTTATCGATGATCGGGCGGAAAATATCGAGGGCGCCAAGGCATTAGGATTTCAGACCCTTCACTTTCAAGATATTAACAGGACCGAAATAATATGGACAGCCCGATAGGGCTAACAGCCGGTCCTGTAATACTAACAGTCCCGAAATTGTATAAACATTTGGGGACTGTTAGTATTGAAAGAGGGGTTCAAACGCTCAAAACCCTCCTTGAATTCCCCCTTCGGGCAAGAAACTCTTGAGAGGACATGTCTCACACCGGGGCCTGGGCCTGCAATAATCCTTGCCCACCCTCACCATCAAGGCGTGAAACTCGTTAAAAAGGGCCCTGTCCGCCGGCAGGGCCCCCATACAATATTCCTGAATCGCTGCATAATCGAAGTCCTCACCAATCCATCCATGGCGGAGAAAAATGCGCCGTGTATAGGCATCCACGACAAAAACAGATTTGTTGCCCGCATACAATAAGATCGAATCCGCCGTTTCCGGCCCAATCCCCTTGACCGCCAGCAATTCCTCACGCAATCCCGTAAGGGATTTTTGAAACATGAGACCCAGATCACCCTCATAGGCCTCCATGAGATAATCCAAGAAGGCCGCAAGCCTTTTGGCCTTGATGTTGAAATAGCCCGCCGGCCTGATGAGCTGGGCGAGTCGCTGGTGATCCAGCTGATGGAGCCTTTGAGGGGTCAGGAGATGGGCCTTTTTGAGATTGGAAATGGCCTTTTCGACATTGGTCCAGTTGGTATTCTGGGTCAGGATGGCCCCGACACAGACCTCAAAAGGGGTCTCCCCCGGCCACCAGTGCTGGGAACCCATAGATTTATAGAGATGATGATAAACCTTTTGAAGGGAGGGTGGCATAACGCCTAGACGGGGGGGGGTTCTGGAGCGGTAGCCTGCGACCCTTCAGGAGCACTGGCCTCTTCCGCAGCCTTGGCCTCTTGTTGAGCAGGGACCTTGGCCGGCTTAGCCCCCCAAAGGGTCTTATAGTGTTCCTCGCACAGGGAATGGAGATGGACCTTTTTAAGACATTCTTCCTGACTGCAGGTCTTATAGCGGGTCTTTTTTAACTTGCCCTGGCGCCATTGACGATAATGCACATTGCAATACCCCTTGGCCTTATAGGGACGCTTACAACTCTCCATCACACATCGTGCTTCATCTGTTGATACCTGTTTTTGGGTTGTCATCTTATTCCTTTCTCTCCCGACAAGATCCTTCGGTGCGAGTCGGGGTTAGCGGCGAATTTTATCCAGTTCTTGCTTGAGAATCCTCTCTAGTTCACGGCGGTCTTCCTCTGTCAAATGATCCTCTACCGTTTTATTCCCCACATCCTTTTCAAGATAGGCCTGGATGAGGGCCTTCGCCTGTCGGATCGTTGTCTGAATCGAGGGTTGCCTGAAAAAATCCTGAAAATACTGGCGAACGGGTTTGCCACGATATTCGAGGTGGGACAGGAAAAAAAGGACCACCACAATAAAAACAAGGGAAAGCAGTTTTCGAATCATGGCCCCCTATTTACTCGGGCTTAAGAAACAATTCAAGAGAAAAAATTGGGAAAAAACCAATAAATTCCGGTGAGTTTACATCTAGACAAGCCAAAAACCATTTGCTACCATGGGAAAATATGGCCCTGATCCAGACAAAGTCCTCCTCCACCCTCCCCTCGATGAACCATGATGTCAACCAACCTCCGAAGGTTCTCATTGTCGACGACAATACCGCCAATGTCGAGCTCTTAAAGGTCCAACTCAAACCCTACAATTATCAGCTGGAAACGGCCTACGACGGAGATGAGGCCCTGGAAAAAACAAGGGCCTGGCACCCGGATCTCATTCTCCTGGACCTGATGATGCCCAAAAAAAGTGGTTACGAGGTGTGTCAAATCCTCAAAAATGACAAGAGTTATTGTCTCATCCCCATCATCATCATCACGGCGCTCCGCGAGTTGCAGGACAAGATCAAGGCGATTGAGGCCGGCGCCGATGATTTTTTAATAAAACCCTTTAATAAGATCGAGCTTGTGACACGTGTCAGCTCCCTTCTCCGCCTGAAGGCCCTCTATGATGACCTCGACTCCAGCGAAAACATCCTTTATTCCATGGTCCACATGCTGGAAGAGAGGGACGTCTATACGCGGGGACATTCTGAAAGGGTGGCCCATTTCAGCCTCAAGGTGGCGGAGAAGATTGGTCTCTCCGAAAAAGAAATCGATTATATCCGCCGGGGTTCCCTCCTCCACGATATCGGAAAGATCGGCATCCGCGAACACATCCTCACCAAACCAGGCCCCTTGACCCCTGAGGAAATGGAGCATATCAACACACATCCCCTCCGGGGTTATGAAATCTGCAAACACCTGAAGTCCCTCATTCCCACCCTTCCGATCATTCGCCATCATCATGAGCGTTATGACGGGGGGGGCTATCCGGACGGGATCAAGGGTGAAGACATCCACCTCTTTGCCCGCATCGTGGCCCTCACGGACACCTATGATGCGATCACCTCCAATCGTCCCTATCGTCGCGGTCTTTCCGCAATGGAGGCCCTTAAAATCATCGACAAGGAGCGCCTCTCCGGTCAGTGGGATCCCCGCCTCATCACTCCCTTTCTTGAGGTCATGAAGGAAATAAAAAAGGTTTAACGCACTGCTACTTTTGTAGAAAAGGCTTGAGGATATCAATCGGCACGGGGAAAAGTGTCGTTGAATTGTGCTCTGAGGCCACTTCAACCAGGGTTTGCAGATATCGCAGCTGCAATGAAATGGGATGGACCTCCATGAGTTTTGCCGAATCCACAAGCCTTGCCGCCGCCTGAAACTCCCCCTCCGCCCGAATGACCTTGGAACGTCTTTCGCGCTCGGCCTCCGCCTGCTTGGCCATGGCCCGTTGCATCTCCTGAGGGAGATCGACGTGTTTGACCTCGATATTGGAGACCTTGATACCCCAGGGATCTGTTTGCTTATCCAGAATCTCTTGGAGTTTGTGATTGATCTTCTCACGATCCGCCAGGAGCTCATCCAACTCCACCTGACCCAGGACACTGCGAAGGGTCGTTTGGGCCATTTGCGATGTGGCATAGAAAAAATCTTCAACGGCCACAACGGCCCTGTTGGGATCCACGACACGAAAATAGGTCACGGCATTGACCTTCACGGAGACGTTGTCCTTCGTGATAATGTCTTGAGGCGGCACATCAAAGACCATGACGCGGAGGCTGACGCGCACCATTTTATCAATGGGGGCAAAGACAAAAATAATTCCAGGACCCTTGGGTTTGCTCAACAATCGCCCTATACGAAAGATGACCCCCCGCTCATACTCCTTCAATATCTTGATGCTGCTGAGCAAGTAAACGAGGACGAAACCCAGGATCAAAACCGGAAATGAAACCATAAAACCTCCCTAGTCAATAGACTCCACCTTTAATTTCAAACCCTCCATAGCCCATACACGAATCCTGGCCCCCTTGGCAATAGGTTGTTCGGCCACCGCATCCCATATCTCCCCCATCACGATGACCTTCCCTTCCAAATTGACTTCTGTATCGGCCATCCCCTCAACCCCTATCATGGAAATCACACCGGCCTCTTTTTTGGAGCGCTGGGCCCGGAGGGCCAGTGTTGTCAGAAAAACAAAGACAGAAGTCGTTGACAAGACAACGGGAATAATCACCGACCACGAAATCCGCATCAGCTCAAAGGGGGAGTCGACAAGAATAATCGACCCCAAAACCATGCACACCATGCCCCCCAGGGCCAAAAATCCAAAACTTGTCACCAGGGCCTCGGCCACAAAGAGCCCCATCGCCAGGAAGATCAGGGCGAACCCCGCATAATTCGTCGGCAGAGTTTGAAAGGAATAAAAGGCCAGGATAAGGGAGATAAAACCCATCACCCCCGGAAACCAGACCCCCGGATGCGTCAACTCAAACAAAAGCCCGATAAATCCCAGCGACATCAGGAGATAGGCAATATTGGGATTCATGAGGACATAGAGAAAGCCTTGGCGGGCACTCATCGTCTTGTCATCAACAGAAAAACCCTTGACATGAAGAGGGATCTCCTTCCCACCAACGGTGACCGACCGTCCCTCCAGTTGCCGGAGCAAATCCTCATCATCTTCAGCAATGAAATCGATCACCTTGAGCCTCAGGGCCTCAGGGGCCGTCACTGAGACACTCTTTTTGATCGCCTTTTCCGCCCAGGAGGCGTTGCGCCCCCGTTCCTCGGCAATCCCCTTGATCCAGGCCAATGTGTCATTCATGACCTTTTCCGACAAAAAATCCCCATCTTCTTTTTCGTTCCCCCCTTTTTTTCCGCCATTTTCATCCCCCTTTTTGAAAAAATCCCTAAAATCAGATTCCTTTGAAGGGCGTTGTGGCTCGGCAATCTGGACAGGATGGGCGGCCCCAATATTGGTCGAAGGGGCCATGACCGCGACGTGGGAGGCATAAGTGATAAAGACCCCGGCAGAACCGGCCCGGCTCCCGGCAGGGGCCACATAAACGATCACCGGGATCTTGGCATTCATGATATTTTTGACGATGGTGCGCGTCGAGGAGAGGAGCCCCCCCGGCGTATCCAATTGGAGGATCAAACAAGGGGCCTTCTGCTCCTCGGCCTCACGGATCCCCTCCTCGATAAACTCGCTCACAATGGGATTGACAATCACGTCATCAAGGATCAAAACAGGGATATTTTTCACCGTGCCTGATGCGCTGTGCGCGGCAAAAGACAACGCCAAGAGGCCCAAAAAAACAAAACAGGCATCAATGAAAAAGTTTCTAAACATCTGTGTGTCCCATAAATTCGCTTTAGGGCGCGAAGCCTTGAGGAAGGCACCCTAGGCGTACTAGAGCGTACGTTGAGGGCGCTTGACGAAAGGCGACAAAGCCATAAACAAATTTATGGGACACACCACTAGGGAGTCAACCTAAAAATGGACCTCTTCCAAACACTCCTTTATACCGCTACAGTCAGACCGTATGTCGTGGCCTTTTTTCTGGCCTTTTTTACGCTCTCCCTGATCAACCGAGGCCTTTGCCGCACCCTCCTCTTTCTTGTCCTGGGTTACGGCCTGGCCTTTCTGTCCGAATGGTCCTCCATCCGCACGGGTTTTCCCTACGGGCTCTATCATTACATCTATCCTGCCATGGAAGGGGAGCTCGTCATCAGTGGGGTCCCTTTCTGGGACTCCCTCTCCTATGTCTTTTTGGCCTACACGAGTTACGAGCTCGTCTCATTTCTCAAACTCAAATATCCTCAAATCATGGCCCCCCTTTTAATGGTCGCCCTAGACATCGTCATCGACCCCCTGGCCGCCCGCGGCGATCAGTGGTT
>MGSF01000051.1:0-356 GCA_001798715.1 Deltaproteobacteria bacterium RIFCSPLOWO2_02_FULL_50_16
TGTCAAAGGGATCAATAATGGGCGTTACCACGTTTCCTTGATAGATCACATACCCAACCCCATTGGTGAACTGCACCCCATGATTGACATTGGTCAGCATCGCCATCTGACGGGCATACAGGATATCCATATGAACCTTGCGTACCGCCGGATGAAGATCGGCCCGTGTCGCGGGTGTCAGGGCCTCCGCGCTCACCATGAGGATGGAGAGGAGGACGATGACGAGGGTCAACTCAATGAGGCTGAATCCCGCCTGCCCCCTCACGGACTGTAATCCCCTGCTTTTCATATCCTCTCCACACTAAAAAGGCCTCCCTGTGAGGAGAGGCCTTTTTACAGCTCAATTGTGGTTTCCC
>MGSF01000051.1:372-4907 GCA_001798715.1 Deltaproteobacteria bacterium RIFCSPLOWO2_02_FULL_50_16
AACGGCACCGACCACACCATCACGTGAGGACTGTTCGGCCTGCGTCCCTATGTTGATGAATGATGGCAGAGCGGCAACGGCGAGTATACCTAGAATGGTGATCACCAGCACCAATTCAATCAAGGTGAAACCTGCTGAGCGTTTGCGTAACATGTGGCACCCCCCTTCCCCTGTTAGTTAGTATGAATCGTCACACACTCACAGTAGGAAATTATATCAAAAGTATAAAAAGGGAGGTATGAATTATTTAAAAAAATATACAACTTACTGAAATTATTAAGTTTATCTTCCTCCCGCCACTGTTGACATGTTCCAGATAGGCAAAAAGATGGCCAGGGCCATCAGGGCCACCATCCCGAAGATAAAGACCAACAAAATAGGCTCCAACATCGTCGTCAGATTTTTTAGGGTATGCTGGACCTCCATATCATAATGTTCCCCGATCCCGGAGAGCATCTCATCCAAGGCCCCGCTCTTTTCACCAATAGAGATGGATTCTATTAAAATAGGGCTAAAATAGTGACATTCCCTCATCGCCTCCGACATCGACCGGCCGGATCCGATATGTCTTTGAACTATCCGCACATCCTGAGAAAAGGCCCCATTTTCAATGGTCGACGCCACGATCTCCAGGGACTGGGGCATACTGAGACCGCTGCGATACAAGGAGGAGAGGAGATGGCAGAAACGGGCATTGACCACCTTCGTCTCCAAGAGCCCAAAAACAGGAACCTTAAATCTCAAATTTCCAAAAAACAGTTTTCCCTGGGGGGTCCTCTCATACCTCTTATAGAAGATCACACCCACGATAATCACCCCAAAGACCATATACCAGTAGTGACTCGCAAAATAACTAATCCCCATCAAAATCCGCGTGGGGAGAGGGAGCGTGGCCCCATAATGCCCATAAAAGACGGAGAATTTGGGGACAACGACCGTCATCAAGACATAAATGGCAATCGCCATCACCCCCATCACGATCCTGGGATAGAGGGTCGCCGACTTGACACCGGTTTTGAGGGCATGCTCCTTTTCCAAAAGGGTCGCCATGTGTTTCAAGACCTCTTCCAGAATACCGGCCTTTTCCCCTGCCGCCAAGAGCGCCGTATAGACCCTGCTAAAAACCCTGGGGTGTTTCCCAAAGGCCGTTGCCAAGGAAGATCCCGAGGCAATATCATTTTGAACCATTGTCAGGGCCTCTTTTAAAAATTTGTTTTCCACCTGCTGCATCAATGTATGAAGGATGGTATCCATATTCATACCCGACTTAAAAAGGGTGTAAAACTGCCGTGTAAAAACAATGAGGTCCTCCGCCTTGACCTTGACAAACCATCCCTTAAAATCCGGCAATTTTATGAGAGAGGGGTGCGACTCCTTAACGACTAGGGGGATGAGGTCCTGGGAGGCAATCATGGTCTCTACGACTTTTACGTTTTCCGCATTAATGGTGCCTGTGATCAGCTTCCCTCGCTGATCCCGCGCCCGATAGAGAAACTGGCCCATGGGTTACCCTTCTTCCTGTGTGACACGCAGGACTTCCTCCAGGGTGGTCAACCCCATCTGAACCTTGTGCAGCCCATCAATCCGGATGGATTGGACCCCTTGTTTTCGAACATAGGACAATATTTCTTCCTCGGAAATTTTTTGTTCAATCATCTCCTTGATTTTGTCGGTCACCGTAATCAGTTCAAAAATACCAAAGCGTCCCCTAAATCCCGTCAGCCGGCACTCACGACATCCCATCCCCCGATAGGCCTTTGTGAGGGGAAAACCCATTTTTTTTATTTTTTCAAAATCCGGGACGACTTCCTCACGACAACTGTCACATATCCTACGAACCAGACGCTGTGCGAGGAGTCCCTGCAAAGAGCTCCCAATAAGGAAGGGTTCCACCCCCAAATCTGTGAGACGCGTAATGGCCCCGATCGCCGTGTTGGTATGAAGTGTGGAAAGAACGAGATGCCCTGTGATCGCAGATCTCACGGCGATATCCGCGGTCTCCCGATCGCGAATCTCACCGATCATGATGATGTCGGGATCCTGGCGCAAAATTGACCTCAAGGCAGAGGCAAAGGTCACGCCGGCCTTGATATTGACCTGCGCCTGATTGATTCCGTCAATATCATTTTCGATCGGATCCTCGATGGAGACAATATTTCTCTCCGGGACATTCAAGCGTGAAAGTGCCGCATAGAGTGTCGTGGATTTCCCCGAACCCGTGGGTCCCGTAACAAGAAAAATGCCATGACTGTTTTTCATGATCTCAACAAATTCCTGGCGCGTGCTCTCCAAAAAACCCAAATCCTCGATCCCAACGGCCACGGCCCGCGACAAAAGGCGGATCACGACCTTTTCTCCATAAAGGGTGGGATAGGTGGAAATGCGCAAATCAAGAGGGGTCCCCCGCAATTTGATGCTGACGCGACCATCCTGCGGCATCCGCCTCTCAGCAATATCCAATCCCGAAAGAATCTTGATCCGTGAGATAAAGGGGAGATGCAATTGCATGGGGAGAACGTGTTTTTCCTCCAAAAGACCATCAATGCGGTAACGAATTTTTAGGGCATCCCGTGAAGGCTCCACGTGAATATCACTGGCCTTCTCCTGGTAGGCCTGAAATAAGATGGAATTGACCTTGGAAACAATCTTGCCCCCTGAAGCCATTTCTTGGAGTTCATCGTATTTCTCGGCCGACCAGGCCTCTTCCTGAGTACTAAAAACAAGTTCTACCTCTTCATCCAAACCCTTTGTCTTTGTCTCTTTGGAAAGAAGATGATAGTGCTTCTCGATAGACTGGTTGATCTCCGTGATGGAGGCCAGATAGGGCACAATCTCACAATTGACCAGGGCTGCGAGTTCATCCAAGGCAAATTTGTCCTTGGGATCAGCCATGGCGACATGCAGGCGGGATCCCGATTTCCTAAAGACAATGAGTTTATAACGGCGAGCCACAGGAAGAGGGACATGACGCACAACACTGGGTTCGATAATAAGATCTTCCAAAGAAATGTAGGGAATCTCAATATGACGAGAAAGAAATTTTAAGAGGTCCTGCTCGGTAATGAAGTTTTTCTTGACGAGAATCGTGCCCAAATCCTCTCCCAGATTCTCTCGGCTGACTTGGGCCACAGATAACTGATCGGAGGAGATGATTCCCTCATTAACTAAATCATCGGCAAAGCTGTCAACCTCCTTGAGACACGATTCCGATCGCGCCATAGTCCCCCTCTAGTATAATGTTGATTGATAGTATACCTTTTAAGACCCATGAGTGTCAATTTTGCCCCATAAAGAGGGGCGACTTCGTTGCCCCATTGAGCCTACTGGTTCCTGAAAATGCCTTGGTCGATTTTCAAAAAATATGATACATTAAAATAAACTCAATATGGCAAAAACACCCACTATCCAAGAACTTCTTCAGACGACCATCGACAAAAAGGCCTCGGATCTGCATATCGTCCTTCACTCACCCCCGCAAATCCGCGTTGACGGGAGCCTCAAACCCCTCTCCTTTCCCCCTCTCACGGCCCAAGAGACAAAGATCCTCTGTGAAGAAATCCTGTCTCCAGAACAAAAGAAATACTTGGAGAAGGGGCATGAAATCGATCTTTCTTTTTCTTTCGAAGACAAGGCGCGGTTTCGCCTCAACATCTTTAAACAGCAAAATTCTCTGGCCGCCGCCTTCCGCCTGATTCCCAATGCGATCCCGGACCCCAATCAATTAGGCCTCCCCGAGGTCGTTCAAAATCTGACATTAAAACCTCGGGGGCTCATCTTAGTCACTGGACCCACGGGCTCGGGAAAGTCCACGACATTGGCCGCCCTTATTGATCGCATTAACACAACGTGTCCTGATCATATTATCACTATCGAAGACCCTATCGAGTTTGTTCATCATCATAAAAAGGGCCTGATCTCTCAAAGAGAGATCGGTCAAGACACACAGTCGTTTCAAGATGCCCTGAAATACATCTTGCGACAGGATCCCGACGTCGTTTTGATCGGTGAGATGCGTGATTTGGAAACCATTCAGGCCGCCATTACCGTCGCCGAGACAGGCCACCTTGTCTTTGCCACATTGCACACCAACAACGCCACTCAAACCATCAATCGTATTATTGACGTCTTTCCGCCCCATCAACAATCACAGGTCCGTACCCAACTCTCATTTATCCTTGAAGGCATTCTCTCCCAACAACTGATCCCCAAACCCAAGGGGGGTCGTGCACTCGCCCTTGAGGTCCTCATTCCCGGAATGGCCATCCGCAATCTGATCCGAGAAGACAAGCTCCATCAAATAGAATCTCAAATGCTCATGGGGCAAACAGAATCGGGCATGATCACGATGGATCAGTCCCTCGTCCAACTCGTAAAAACCCAACAAATCAGCCGGGAAGTCGCTCTTGAACACTCCTCAAACCCCCACGAACTCAGCCGGCTTATTTAGCATGTATAAGCTCCGTCAATATGTCAGTTAACTGCTCAGTAAAAATGTCAGTAGGCAGTTTTTGATCAAGCCGCTGTTTTTAGTTGGC
>MGSF01000052.1:0-112 GCA_001798715.1 Deltaproteobacteria bacterium RIFCSPLOWO2_02_FULL_50_16
ATCTCTGCCGTGATCAGATTGTCATCCCCACTCACAAAGTCGCCCTCGGCGCGAGAGCGATCCTCCGCCGTGATCAGCGAGACGTCGACGGTCCCCGTACTCTTGGCCCGGC
>MGSF01000052.1:276-21037 GCA_001798715.1 Deltaproteobacteria bacterium RIFCSPLOWO2_02_FULL_50_16
TCCTGTGCCGCTGAATCCGTCAAATCGGAGAAGGTCTCGACGAGTTCGAGGAGATTTAACCCCGCACGCCCAAAATAGCCGGAAGAGGCCAGGAGATAGGCCTCCATATTGTCCGCATTGCTCGCAATTACCTCCTCGGCCGTGGTAATGGCTGAGGTACAATTGGTATGGGTCGTGGTGTCATCGGGATCACACCGATCCAGGGAAAACTTGGCCGATTCTATCCTTCCGTCTACCGAATCGGCACATCCTCCCAAGGCAAAAAAGATGAGACACGCACACAATACAAAGGTCATTTTTTTCATAAGAATACCCCTTTACAAGTCAGTTCATTAATTTCTATTCATAAGACCTGACAGTACTAAGGAGAATATGAGGCATCTTGCTTTTTTAATGTATAGTGGAATATGAACTCCTTAGTATCGCTATGTGAAGATGAGGAGTGTATCGACTCCTCTTTAAAAAGTCAATCGGTTCGAGAGGCGGGCGTCAATTTATTGCTTTTTTATCCCCTCTCTGTTAAGAAATGAGGGAGTGGAGTTTTTTTATGAGCCTCATCAAACTGGGCCTCCCCAAGGGCAGCCTTCAAGAATCGACATTTCGCCTCTTCAAAAAGGCCGGGTTTCAGATCCATGCCTCGTCACGCACCTACATCCCCTCCATTGATGACCCAGAGATCTCCTGCCTCTTGATCCGGGCCCAAGAAATGGCAGGATATACCGCCGACGGGGTCTTGGACGCCGGTTTGACGGGCCGGGATTGGGTCCTCGAACAGGGGGCCAAGGTCGTCGAGGTCTGTGAACTTCGTTACGCCAAGGCGGGGCTGCGTCCTGTGCGTTGGGTGATCGCCGTCCCTGAAAATTCCAAGATCAAAAAACTCAAGGACTTAAAGGGAAAGCGAATTGCAACAGAATTGGTTAACTATACAAAGCGTTATCTCAAGCAACATCAGATCAAGGCCAAGGTCGAGTTTTCCTGGGGGGCCACCGAGGTCAAGCCCCCCCTTTTGGCCGATGCGATTGTAGAATTGACCGAGACAGGCTCCTCTCTTCGGGCCAACAAACTCCGCATCATCGAAACCATTTTAGAATCCAACACCCTTTTGATCGCCAATCGCCAGGCCTGGAAAAATCCAAAAAAGCGGCGCAAGATTGAAAATCTGGCCCTCTTACTCAAGGGCGCCATCGTGGCTGAGGAAAAGGTGGGACTCAAAATGAATGTCCCTATGAAAAACCTTAATACCGTCCTGGCCGTCCTCCCCTCCCTCCACACCCCCACCATCGCCCAACATAGCGATCCCCAATGGTGCAGTGTCGAGGTCATTTTGGATGAAAGTGTCGTCAAGTCCATCTTTCCCGAACTCAAACGCGCCGGGGCCAGTGGCCTTGTCGAGTATCCTTTAAATAAGGTTATTTTCTAATCCTTCCCTACGTCCTTTGGAAAAGGCGCGAAGGGCCTCAACCCCCAAAACAAGGGCCAGGACAAGAAGGGCCCCCGCGATGACACCTATCAAACTCCACTGATATTTCACGATCAACTGGACCAGGGCCACCAAGGTCACGCTGATCATGAAGAAGGTCGGTATCAGTGTAAAGACATAGGGGCGTCCCGTCTTTTTCAACCACACCGTCACCACAAGCAGGGCAAGCGCCCCCAACAACTGATTGCTGGCCCCAAAGACAGGCCAGATCATCTTCCAGGCCGGGACCACGATTCCATTGGGTCCGGCAGATTCATTCAAGAGACAATAGGTGGGTAAAATCAGGGTGGCGAGGGTGGCCCCTATCATCCCGCACCTTCCCTTGAGACCCAAGAGTTCGGAAAAGGCATACCGCCCCAAACGGGTCCCCGTGTCGAGGGTGGTTAGTAAAAAGGTCGAGAGTGTCAGGAGCCCAAACATCATGCTAAAATCCCGTGGTATCCCAAAAAAATGAAAAAACCGTGAGATCCCGATTGCGAAGATTTGGGTCGGGGTTTCTTCCCCCGTCAGTGGCATCATAATCATCACAGTAGCCAAAGCCATACAGGCCAAGAGCCCCTCCACCAACATCGCCCCATAGCCAATACAACGGGCCTGGGATTCCTCGGAGAGTTGCTTGGCCGTCGTTCCCGAGGCCACAATAGAGTGAAATCCCGAGCAGGCCCCACAGGCCAACACAATAAAGAGCCCTGGAAAGATAAAACCGATCTGTGGATCATAAAGCGTCCGGAGGAAGGGGATCTCGATAACCAAGGTCCCAGCCCATCCCCCTCCCAAGATCCCAATCATTCCCCCGGCAAGACAGGCAAAGAGGAGAAAGGACGAGAGATAATCCCGCGGTTGGAGGAGGAACCACACAGGAAGGATCGAGGCCATGAAGCAATAGATCATGAGAAGAACATCCCATGTGTCTTGGAGTGAATTTAAAAAAATCGGGGGATTGAAGGGATGCGCCCCTCCCCACCACAAACATAGAAAAAGCAGGGGAACGACCACTAAACTCCCTTTCAAGAGACCTACACGATACAAAGAGACGGCAATCCCTAAACTTACCGCCAAAATAGTATAAGCGATGGAAATCGTCCCCACCCCCGGACCCGTCACAAAGGTTGCTGACGTCAAATCAGCAAAGACAATAATCATGTAGATCAGGGCCAACCAGATAAAGACCAAAAAGAGTTTGTGGGCCATGGGGCTCATATATTCCTGAGCGATTTGAGCCACGGACTGGGCTCGATGACGGATAGAGGCGACCAGGGACGTAAAATCCTGAACGCCCCCGATAAAAACCGCTCCTATGACGATCCAAAGGAGGGCCGGTCCCCAACCAAAGGTCCTCCCTGCCATAATAGGTCCAATAATGAGCCCCGCCCCTGCAATCGAGGCAAAGTGATGGCCAAAAAGAAGAGGCCTCTTGGCGGGGCAGTAATCAAGGCCATCATTGACTGTCACCGCCGGTGTCGCTCGACGATCATCAATACCCATGGCCCGATTCATAAAACGACCATAGAACCGATAGGCCAGGGCAAAAACAATAATCGCCATAAGAATGAGATAAGCGATCATGGGGAAAGGCTAAACAAATCTCCTTGAAAAGTCTAGGGGCTTCCTCCTATGTTAGAGGGGGACAGATCCAGATGTATGCCAATACTCGATTGCCACACCCATTTTTTTCCTGAAGGACTCTTTCAGGCCATCTGGCGATGGTTTGATGAATATGGTTGGAATATTCGTTACAAGATCCCCGCCGAAGAAGTTGTGACCCAACTCCAATCCATCGGGGTCCAGCGCATGGTCTTATTAAACTATGCCCACAAGCCGGGGATGAGTCTGGCCCTCAATCAATGGACATACGCCTTTGCCAAGAAACATCCGGAGATCCTCCCCTTTGGGACCCTCCACCCCCATGATGACAAACCCTTAAGTATCCTTCATCAATGTTTTCACGAATTTGGTTTTTACGGCATCAAACTCCATGCCCACGTCCTCGGCATAGCTATTGATGACCCCGTTTTTTTTCCGATCTATGAAAAAATAGAAGAAGAGGGCAAGGTCCTGACGCTCCATGCCGGCACAGGACCCAGTCTCAAGGGATATTCAAAAAAAACGACACATGTGGCCGGGGCCCATCGCGTCTCCATCCTTTTAAAACGCTTTCCAAGACTCAAACTCATCATCCCCCATCTTGGAGCGGATGAATATGAGGCCTTTTTCGACCTCATGGAGGAACACCCCCATCTTTGGATGGACACGACCATGACCTTCGCCGACTACTTTCCACGCCCCCCATTAGAGAGAATCTCCAAACTTGCTGATCGCCTTTTGTATGGCAGTGACACACCCAATATCCCCTATGAGTTGGGGATCGAAATCAGAAACATCCAAAAATGGCTACCCCACGACATCCAGGAAAAGATTTTTTGGACCAATGCCCACCGCCTCTTTGAAATTACGGAAGTAAAGGGACATCGGGTTTCTTGCGAAAGGCAATCTGGGTCACTCCCAGACAACAAAGGACAATAAAAATGGCCCCCATGAACGAGGTATAGCTGGGGACCTCCTGCCAAAAGACAATCCCATAAATAAAGGAAACCACTATCCCCACATAGGTGAGGGAGCTTAATCGGGAGGCCTCCCCCCATTTATAGGCCATCGTCATCAGGATCTGGGCCACGGTACCCACCACACCGGCCCCAATGAGGGCCATCCATTCACCGATCGTGGGCCACTGAAAATAATGGAGCATGAAGGGAAATGATATCACTGAGGCAATGATGGTAAACCATAGGGCAATGCGCCAGGCATTTTCCGTTGTGTGCAGATGTTTAATCAGCGTATAGGCCATCGCCGCCAGGGCTGCTGACATCAATGCCATGACACCGGCCACGTTGAAAAAATCCAGTTCCGGCTGGATCAGTAAAAAGGACCCGACAAGGGCCCCCAGGATCATGACAATCAACGGCCAACCACTCCTTTCCCCCAAAAAGAGTGTCGAGAGGATCGCGACAAAGATGGGAGAGGTATAATGAAGAACGGAGGCGTTCCCCAATGGAATATAGATGATGGAATAAAAGGAACAGGCCATCGAAAGGGTCCCTACAACACCCCTCATGATCAGTCCCCACGTGTTCACACCCCGAAAAGGGATTTTTTTGATCTTTAAAACAGGGAAAAAAATAAGAACGGTAATAAACGATCGGATAAAAACAGCCTGGGCAAAATGGATATGCTCCATGGCGTGTTTCAGCAGGGCCCCCATTGTTGGAAAAAGAACGGAGGCCACGAGGATCAACAAGACACCATTTTGTTTCCAAGGACGACTCATGATTGATCCTTACCGAAACTCCCTGCCAAATCCAAGCCAAAAGGAGGGCTTGACGTCAATCGCAGGGTTGGACTAAAGTGCCCCTATTATGAAAACTATCATTTCTTTTTTCCTTCTTTTTTCAATTGTCTTTTTTGTCTCCGGGGGATGCAAGAAATCTCCTTCTCAAAAACTCCCTGAGGGTCATCCCCCCCTTGAGGCCGTCGATCCCCATGAGGCCCTTCAAGGAACCATCGAGATCGATCCCAAGATACAGGGTAAACTTCCAAAAGAGTTTTATGTCTTCCTGATCGCCCAGGGTCAAGAGGGTCCCCCCGTAGGGGTTGATCGCCTCTCAACCACTACCTTTCCCCTTCCCTTCATCTTAAGTACCTCCAGCCACATGGGTGGAAAACCCGATCAAAAGGCGCCTCTCTATGTCACGGCCAAAATTGATCAGGACGGAAAGGTGGGGTTGCAACCGGGGGATTTGAGCGGAAAAACCAAAAAGCCCGTCAAGTTGGGCGATAAAGACATCAAGATTATCATCGACACCGTTCAGTAAAAAATAATCCCTTCTTTCCTCCTTGATGTCAAAGCAGTCATTTCTTAAATAAAATCAAATGGTTTTATAATGAATGTCCTTACAAAAAAACCTAATTAATGGTTCAATAATCGTCCTTGGTCGCACCGCCCAAGTCAGGTATAATTATAAAAAAGGGGCGGTCACCTTCATTTCCCGCGCCCTACAGGAAAAAATCGAAAGGCTGCGGGCATGCCCATTCAGTCCTTCAAAGACTTGATCCATCACGAAATCGAAACTATTCCCCTAGACTATGCCGCGCTCCTCATTGCCAAGGAAAATTGTCCCGATCTCGACATCGAAGAATACATGAAACGCCTCCATCAACTGGGAGAGGCCGTCAGGATCCGGGTGGGTCATGTCCTCGGGGGCCACCAAATCATTGAGGGATACAATCGCTATTTTTTTGAGGAACAGGGTTTTCGTGGGGGTTTGGGAAATTCCCAGATCTCTACCAATCATTATTTAAACGATGTCTTGGACAATCGCAGGGGTTCACCGATTTCGTTGTCGATCCTCTATATCGAAGTAGGACGCCGGGCCAACATCCCCTTGTTTGGTGTCAATCTCCCCGGACATTTTATCGTCAAGTATTGCGACCCTTATACTGAAATCTTTATTGATCCTTCCCACAACGGGGCCTTTTTGAGTCGTACCGACTGTCAGGACCTCATCCATCATCTCTATGGAGAAGCCCTCCCCTTTCAGGAAGATCATTTGAGGGCCGTGACGAAGAAAGAAATTCTGACTCAACTCATGACTCAACTCAAGGTTCAACACTCCTATGAAAATAATTACGAACGAGTCCTCCAAATGACAAATCACATCATTGCACTGAATCCCCATGACTTTGAACAGACCTTGGCGCGGGGGCTTTTATTTTATCAATTGGAGTGCTACCCGCAGGCCCTCGTAGATTTTCAACACTACCTCCAAATGACCCCCCAATCCCCCAAGGCCCCTCTCATCGAAGAATACATCTCGAAGCTCCAAGATCACGTCCAGATTATTCATTAAGAGGGTGGTGGAAAATAACTTCTCCCACCACTCCCATTAAGGAAGGAGATCGGCCAAGGAATGGACGACGAGGGTATGACTCTTTTGCCCGGCGATATAGATCTTTTGCCCTAAGGGATCCCAATCTATCCCTTGGGGCTGAAGGCCGGCGAGCGATTGTCCCAAAACAGTCAAGCTGGCAAGATCGATCGTGACCACAGAATCTAGCTGCTCATCGGTATGGTTCCAGACGACGACAAAGGCATAGCCCGCGGCCTCATCGATCTCGATTTCCCGTGGATCCACCACCAGGCCTTGGGGATCAGAGACCGCCCCTTTGTAAGAGAGGAGGGCATTGGTCACCTGAACGGACATCCCATTACTCGTCACAGAGGTGGTTTCGAGCTCAACATCAAAGATCAAAATCAGATCTTGTTCAGGGTCCGTGACCATAATATTTTTTCCCTTATTAAAGAACTTCACGTCATGAAATGATGTTGTTGCCCCATCAAAGAAGAGTCCCGTGGCGCGTGTCTGGTCAAAACTCGAAAAGGTCCCCAAGGGAGGGGCCTGGATGTCTTCTCCATCATCGGTGAGTGTCGAGATAGCCGTATATTTCGTCCCTTGTAGATTTTGGTGACGCCCCACCATGCATCCAATATTCACCCCCTCTAGGGTCGCAAAATCAAGGCCGCCAATATTCCGCGACGACCCTGGGGCCCCGCCAAAGCGAAAATTATTTCCCGTGGTTTGTCCCTCCCCCGAAACCACATCGACAATGAGGAGAGGAGTCTCCGGTTGTAACGTCCCAATAACGGCATTTTGTCCCGTACTGGTAAAGGCAATATCAAAGGCCCCCACCTGCTCTAATGAATACAACTGGGTCCATGAGGTGGTGTTCACTTGTCCAATATACACACTCCCATTGACCACATCCGTCATCACCAGATAATTTCCCGTACTATCCAGCTCAATCTGCCCTGTTCCGGTTGTTGGCAAATCGACCTGGTTTATTTTGTCGGTGGCTCGATCAATAATCGTGAGTTGTCCCTGCTGGTCTTCCTCCACCTTTACCTTGGCGGCGGGCATGGCCTGTTGATAGACGTAAACGACATCCGCACTCTCATTGACCTCCACGTCGACGGGGGGGCGCTTGATGGGTTGGGCATTTTCGGGAACGGGCTTCCGCAAACGTTCGCTCTTTTCAAAACCCGTGTCATTGTCAAATTCTACGACAGCGATGCTATCATCGATGGAGGCCGCTATCGTCATCGAAAAGGCCCCCGTCACATCGGCCTGGATACAGGCATGACCCACCTCATTACAAATAGAGTGGAATCCCTCCCCTTCGGCACTGACGGACTGAAAGGAAAAAGGGAAAGTCAAAAAAGCACTCTGCGCCTCGGTCTCATTGATGGCCAGGACAAAGGCGCTTTCAGAAACGGCCCCTTCATCCCCCTCAATGGTAACCTCTCCATCCTCGTCAGGACTGCTCACCGTAATGCGCCCCGTCACGGGGGCGGGGAGAGAAACAGGCGGGGCACTCACAGCCCCTCCACTGCATCCCCATAGCAGTCCCAAGAGGAGAAGAAGCCCCCCCAAACGGCACCCCTTTGATTGAAAATACTTCATAACTTGCATGCCTTCCTCACTACCCTCTTGTACATAGCAAATAGAGTGCCATATTTAAATAAAACTTATAACATATTGATATAACACAATAAAATGTGTATTTATAATCTTTTCTTCACAATGTATTCTATATAAAGTACAATATCCACAACTAATTAGATACAGAAACGTATATATTATGCCACCCACCCCATCACTTTATCCAAAAATTATCGATAATAAATACACATTTCTGGAGAAGGTGGGCGGGGGTTCTTTTAGTGATGTCCTTAAAGTCGAGGGACCCCATGGCCTCCATGCCTTAAAACTACTCAAAAAGGGCTTTGGGGACCGCTACCACCACGAGTCCCTGGCCGATTTTAAAAATGAATTCTCAATTCTCAAAGACCTCAATCACCCCCATATCGCGCGGATCCTAGACTTTGGATTCGACGAGGCACTCGGGCAGTATTATTTTACCACAGAATTGATTACAGGCCAGGATCTCTTTTCGGGCACTCAAAAGTGCACCACTGAAGAAAAAGTGGATTATATTGTCCAGGCCTTAAGGGCCCTTATCTATCTCCATTCCTATCGTATCTTCCATTTTGACATCAAGGCCGCCAATCTCCTGGTCACCTCGGGAAATCCCGCCCTACTAAAAATTATCGATTTTGGTCTCGCCACCCCCGACCCCCAGAAGAAAATCATGGGGACCCCCTCCTACATGGCCCCCGAGATCATCAATCACGAACTCCCCGATGGACGGGCCGATCTTTATTCCCTAGGCGTCCTCTTCTACTACATCCTGACGGGCCTCAATCCCTTTCGAGGAAAAGGGGTTCAGGAAACCCTCTCGCGACAACAATCCCACACCCCCCCTCCACCTTCCTCACTCAATCCGGATCTCCCCCCCTATATTGACGTGATAACAATGCGACTCCTCCAAAAAAATCCCGCCTATCGTTATCAAAGAGGGGAAGAGGTGATCGAAGAACTCAATCGTATCGCCCCCAAAAAATATCCCTTAGAAACCAAAGACACCCTGCTTTCCTACCTTCCGGAAGAAGGACGGCTCATTGGCCAAAAAAAACAATGGAGGGTTCTCCGGGGCATTTTTCGATCTATTTTTCAAGAGGGTTTTTCAAAAAAAGAAACTCCCCACCTTGCCCTCATCAAGGGGGCCCACGGAACTGGGAAGAGCCGTCTCTTAAAAGAGCTCAAATACTTTTCACAGCTGGATCATGTCCCCGTCATCTCTGGCGATGCCTCCATTGAGGGAGATCTGGATCGCTTCATCGAAGAGCTCAAAAATTCGATGGGTGAAAAGGCGGAGGGCCCCTTGCTTTTTCTCCTGGATAATGTCTCTTCCTTCGCTGAAAACTCCCCACGACGTAATCACTTAATCGGTCATTTAACACGCTGGAATGATCACTATTCAATCACATCCGGTCCCCCCCGATGGATCGTCCTTGCCGGCGATTCCCATGAGGCCTGGGAGACAGATCCCTGGAAATCCCTCATCGATCAGACCTTTTCCCTCTCCAACTTCTCACTGGAAGAATTGACAGAATACATGATCTCCCTCACGGGACTCGAAGATCCTCCTCAGGAACTCGTTCAGGGAATCTTTCATCGCAGCGAAGGCAATCCCCTCCTTGTCACGCTTGTTTTGCGCTCCCTGATTCAGGGGGGAGCCCTCTTTGATGAAGGGGGGCGGTGGCGTTCCTCCACTTTTGAGGATATCGGTGTGGATTTCACAAAGGCCTCTCTGCCTGACAATCTTGAAGGACTGCTCCTCCTCCCCTACAAACAGAAAGACAAGGAGAGCCAACATATTGTTGAACTCATGGCCGTTATCAATAAACCCCTGACCCTTGCCGAACTCACCTCACTCATGGACGGAAAAAAAGCTTCTTCGACTCCATTAAGTTTTCAAATCCAAAAACTCCTGAAAGACAATCTCCTCAACCGGGATGAAAATACAAAACTCTACTCCTTTAAAAATCTCCTTTTTTCAAAAATACTTTATCACCATCTTTCTCTCGAAAAGAGGCAGAATCTCCACGATCAAATTGCCGCCATCCTACAAGAAAACAGGACAGTCCCCTTTGAAGAATGGGGACATCACGTCAGTCGGGGAAGTGATCTGCCAACAGCAATTACGATTTCCGAAAAACTGGGAAACTACTATCTCCAAAGAGGATGGGGATCGAAGGCCTCCGAGTATTTTGAATGGGCCACTCATCTTCATCCACAAGATACAAATCTGCTCATGAAACTAGGAGAATCCTATCTCATCGATCATTATTACGAAAAAGCCCTGGCTGTTTTTGAAAAAACAATAGATCTCCTGATGACTCAAAAGAATGATCCTTCTTGGCTTTCCTCACAAATCGACGGGATGATTCGCATGGGCGGAGTTTATCTGAAAATGGAGGCCTTTGATAAGGCCCGTTCTTGTTTTGAACAAGCGCGCGACATTTTAAAGACCTTCCCGTCCGATCCCATTCGGGAAATGCTCCTCGACAATTTCCATGGCTATCTTTTGATTCACGAGGGAAAACTGGAGGATGCCGAAAATACCTTTGAGCAGACTCTGGAGAAATGGCAAAATGATTTTTCGAATGATGACAAGAAAAAGGTCACCAACAATGATCTGGGCATGGTGTATCTCCTAAAACACGAACACCCCAAGGCCCTAAAACAATTTCAGTCCGATCTGCTTTTTTACAAAAACCTGGGCGACACACTTCTCACGACCCGTTGCCATTATCATCTTGCCGAAACTTACGCCGCCTTAGACAACGACGAAAAAACAATCCAGCATTACAAGACCTGCGCCCTTCTGTGCCAAAAAAACAGAAACAAAGAACTACTTCTGCGAACTTATAATGGCTTGGGAAATGTTTACATCAAAAAAAAGGATCATGATAATTCCCTTCAGTATTATCGCCGAGGCCTGACCCTGTGTGAAAATATCGGCGACATGAAAAGTCATGCCGCCATTTCGATCAACATGGGGCTGATTCATAATCAGTTAAAAGAATTGGATCATGCCCTGACTTACCTTCAACCCGCCATCACTTTTTTTAAGCGGATTCCCAACAAATCGGCCTTTGACTGGTTTTACCTCTACCGCGGTCTTTTAGAAATCGCGGATGTCAAAAGACAACAAAAAAGCTTCGATGAATCAGAGTCTCTTTTGGATGAGGCCCTCACCACAATCTCGCAATCTGAGAGCCTGACACAACAAAAATTTTGGGTCTATGCCATCAAATGTGAGTTGGCCATCGAACAGGGCCAGGATCACAAGGCCAAGAGATGGTTCCAACAACTCAACGGTCTGACACTCGACGCAGAACAGCGCCACAAACTAACAAGTCTTAAAGAGCTTCTCGAACCTCTAGAGCTGACCAGTCGACCGACAACAATCACATCAGTCATTCCTGATGAGGAGGATTTTATGAAATCACCCTATGCCTCTATTTTGGAAATCAACAAGATCATCAATGCCGAAACAGATCTTAAGTTTATTCTCAAAACCGTCATCAGTTACGCCCTGAGACTTTCAAAGGCCGCTGCTGGTTGTATTCTTCTCCTGGATGCCAATAAAAATCTTGAGGTGGCCGCTTACACTCACATGGACATGTCCGATGAGGAACAATCGATCAGTCGTTCGATCGCCTACAAAGTCCTTGAGGCGACAAAACCACTCATCATCGCTGATGCCCAAAGCGACAAGGATTACTCCTCTGAAAAATCCGTGGCCCACCTCAAATTGCGATCTGTTCTAGGCATTCCCATTACCTCAAAAAATATCCCCATTGGGGTTCTTTATCTTGATAACAAATTTCAACCACAAGTTTTTTCGAACGTCGATCTTGAAGTCTTGCAGGCCTTTGCGGAACAAGTCGGCATTGCCATTCACAATGCCCAAATTTTCAAGGGCCTCGAATCCAGACAAGTGGAGCTCTCCGAAAAGATTGATCACTACGAACATATGATCCAATCCAATCAGATCATGGGCGAAACCAAATTCAATTATGACGATATCGTGGGTCATAGCAAGCCCATGCACGAGATTTTTCAACTCCTCGACAAGATTACCGACACGGATTTATCCGTCTTTATTCATGGAGAGTCGGGAACGGGCAAGGAGCTGATCGCCAAGGCCCTCCATTTTAACAGTCAACGCTCCAAAAAACGTTTTGTCCCCGTGAATTGCGGGGCCATTCCCGCCAATCTGATGGAGAGCGAGCTCTTTGGCCACAAGGCCGGTTCTTTTACCGGCGCCCTTCGTGACAAAAAAGGTCTCTTTGAAGAGGCTGATGGGGGGACACTTTTCTTGGACGAAATCGGAGAGCTGGATATCAATCTCCAAGTCAAGCTCCTCCGTGTTCTTCAAGAAGGAGAGGTCACGCGCATTGGCGAGACCCATCCAGTAAAATTTGATGTGCGTGTGCTCTCCGCTTCCAATAAGGACATTGAGTTGGCCGTCAAAGCGGGAAAATTTAGGCAGGACCTCTTTTATCGTCTCTGTCCCATCCGGATCGATCTTCCTTCCTTAAATAACCGAAGAGAAGACATCCCCTATCTTGTCAAACACTTCGTCAAGAAATTTTCACCCCAAAAGGAAAAGCGTATCAGTTCTTCCCTGTTTAAACTTTTGATCGAATATGAATGGCCGGGAAATGTTCGAGAACTTGAAAACTTGATCCAAGTCTGCTGCGCCTTGGCCGATCAGGATACCATTGACATCGCCACCGTCCCTCAAAACTATCCCCTCTTCAAAAATAAAATACTTCCTTCAAAACCATCGGACTTTTCCCTCTTTCCCAAGGAACCATCGCCCTCTTCCCCATCAGGGATCCCCATCGATCACGGAAACAATTACGACAGCCATCTGAATTGGTATGACTATGAAAAAAGGATCATCGCCAAGGCCCTCTTATTTTTTGGTCACGACGTCAAGGAAACGGCCGCTTCCCTTGGACTGGCCATCACTACCTTGTATAAAAAAATCAGGGAGTGGGGTCTTGGCGACAAAAATCATCTTCTCTATCAATCAAATTTCCAATATACCCAGGGAAAGCCGATCCAGGCCTATATCCCCGAGATCTTTCGGGCCGCCCTGAAATCCTGCGGTGAAAAACCTTATCGCGCCATCAATCAACTTAAAGTCAGCCAGGGTTATTTTTATAAGATTATGAAAATTGCTGGCGGCGAGACCAGAGGAGACCCAGGAGGGCCGCCATCAGGATCACCGGGGTAAGATAAGCCGGAATCTCACCTACCGGCGACTGAGACAGTGCGAGTCCCACACCGGTGTTGTGAAATTGCTCAAAAGTTGTGACCGTCAGATATTGCTTTTTTAAGGGTAAGATAACCCCTACGGTCCCCAGGAAGCTTATGCCCAAGGCCATCCACGGGAGGATAGGGTGGATTTTCCCCAATTCGGTCTTGAGAAAAAAGCCAAAGATAAAAACCAGATAATAAAAAAGAAGTGTGTACCCGATCATCCAAGGGGGGATCGTTTCGGCCTTCAGGAAATACATAAACATCCAATCCGGGGCAACGAGATAAGAATAGATGACGGTAAAATTAAATAGGGTGAGGACCAGCAGGCCCACCACAAAGGCCCTGGTCCTGCAGACACTTCTCCCTCCAGGAACTTGTCCCCCTTTAATGCCAAACCCAAAAAAGAGTCCCATGAAGATAAGAAAGGGCCAATCAATGATAAATGTGGGAATCACCCCCTTACTCTAACAGACTATTAATGGATTTAACGCGATCCCTTCAAAATGTACAGAAAAAACAAAACCCTACAATTCAAAATCCAACACGATCGCATCATGATCCGAGACCTTTTTGTCTTGGTGCCTCAAATGCCTCATCACCCTGGGGGAGACAGAAGGGCCATTGGGAGAGGAAGGGATTTCTTGATCACGCACGACCTTGAGGCCCCGGGTCGCAAACCAGTCGAGCTTAAAATTGCACTCTCCCCCATGGGGCCTTAAGGCCCATTCAACAAAACGAAAACACCAGTGAGGAATCCACTCGCGAAGGTTTTTAAACTGGGCCATGTCCTCCACACTATAATGAAGGGTGCCCTCACCGGTCTGATTGGCGTTTTTATAATCAAAATCGTATTTTTCAATGGAGTTAAAAAGCCCTTTTTCAAACCTCCGATAAGGGTGGGGATAATGATTTCTAATCATATTTCCGGTCCCCATCGCGACACGGACCCAAAAACCAAAGATCGCCCAAAAGGCCCGGGACGAATCATACGTACTCGTATTCCAGTCACCCCCAATGAGCGTGGACCCTCCCCTGTATTTTTGGAGCGTGTCCAAAATACAACGCATCTGTAGGGCCCGATGAGACTGTGTGGATCGCGCATCGAGATGGGCGCAAACGGCTTTGACTTTTTTCTGGGGAAAACAGATCGAGGCAATCAGGGCCCGCTGACTTCCCAAGCGCTTTTCACGCCCCCGCATCTTGTCATGGGCATTTTTTAAGACCTCGATCTCGGGATCCTCGATGGGATAACGCGACAGGATCGCATTGCCATGGATCCCCAAACTATTTTCTCCCTCAAATTCATGCTCGACCCCACAGCCCTTGGCGAGATTGAGGTAAGACGGGGCAAAAAAGTAATTCATCCCCAAGGCGTCGGCCATCTCGCGGGCCACATTGCGATTCCCCGATCGGGCCATGCCAATATCCGTCTCCGTGACCAAGAGGACATCGGCCTCCTTCAAAATAGGGTGGGTCCTCAAGATATGATTGATCCCTTCGAGATGAATCCCCCGTTCCACGTTCCAGGCCACGGCCCGATAAAAAGGCTTGAGGGCGGGATGATCAATAACATTGTAGAGTTCATAACTATTGAGAAGGGCCTCGATCCGGGGTTTGAGTTCCTGATAAAGGGAGGAGGATTCTAAATCCTTGGTCGACCTAAAACGACCAAGATCGGGGATGTAGAGGTGTAAATCGTGATCGAGGGCCGTTGTCATGGAGAAGGAAACTAGCCGGATTACAGGGAGAAATCAAGGAGAGAAAGAAAAAATGTTTGTCTAACTCATTGAAATATAGTCCGTTTTAAATATTTAGGATCTTTAAAATCACGGGAAGTTGATCAGGGGGTCCCTTCCTTTATAGGGGTGGCAGGAGATCTTGGGAAATCCCTCCCTGATCCAGGAGCCAAAGACATCTAAGACAATGATTTCCGTAGAATAATGCCCCAAATCGATGAGGGGAAAGTCGTGGAGGCCCGCCTCCAAGGCCCCATGATATTTGACATCTCCCGTGACATAACAATCCGCCCCCACCTTTTTCGCAACCTCCCAGTAACCCGCCCCACTCCCCGAACAAACGGCCACAGTTTTTATCAACACCTTTGGATCCCCGACATAGCGCAGAGAGGTCGGACAGAAGGATTTTTCTATGTTTTTCAAAAAATCTCCCAATGTGGTTTTGTGGGGAAGGGACCCCCATCGCCCCAGCCCTGCCCTTTCATACCCCGGTCGACTGGAGGGAATTAAGGGGAGGATTTTTTTCAATCCCAGGCGATGGGCCAGGGCCTCGTTGAGTCCCCCCGGTGCCACATCGCAATTGGTGTGGGCCACAAAGACCGCTATCTTTTGTCCGACAAGAATTTCCAGCATCTCCCCCAACAATTGATCATCACGAATAGAGGCATAGGACTGAAAAATAAGGGGATGATGGACGACGATGAGTTCGGCCCGAATCGCTATCGCCTCTTGGATGACATCGGGGGTGACATCCAGGGTCAAAAGAATCTTTGTGACTGTATTGTCCCTTCGTCCCACATGGAGACCGATGTGATCCCAAGGCTCTTGCAACTCCGGGGGCATTTTTTCCTCCAGGACTGCGACAATATCGGCAACTGTTGTCATGTCTTTCTCCGAAGGAGAAACCTACAAAGGTTCCTTCCTTACATTGTCCCAACGCCGTTGGGGCATATTTTTCTCCTTATTTTTATCTACCAAGACCTTCCTGGAAAGAAAAGGTTAATCCTCTTTCACCTTAGAGTAGACTTCGGATCAGGGAAATGCGTATAATGGGCCCATGCCCCGCCTCACTTCGCGCCTCGTTTCGCATCTCTGATGCTTCAATCGTACTTGAGCTCTGCGAAAGTGCAGGCGCTTCAGTGCACCAAGTCAGTGACTTGGTGGCGGCGGGACTATGTGAGGAAGAAACCATCATAGGTTTCTCCTTCAGCGAAGCAGTACTTTAGTGCGGAGAAAGTCATGCCTCTCGTCGAAAAAGGAAAGCAGATCCAGTATTTCGTCTCCACGGGGATATGGGACCTCAATTACGAAAAGGCCCCGTGGCAAAAACGCCTGGCCATCAATTGCTTTCGCATCCTCTCCATGATTGCCCATGGGGCCTCGGAACACAAACTCCTGGTGCGCTCGACGGCGCTGGCCTATACGACCCTCCTGTCCATAGTCCCCCTGTTGGCCGTGAGTTTTTCCCTCTTCAAGGCCTTTGGCGGGCTAGAGGGGGCCATGGGAAAGATCCAGACCTTTATTATTAGCAATCTCACCCCCGGCACCGGAGAAAACATCACACAGTACCTCGATCAATTCATAAGTCGCTATCACTCAGGGGCCGTCGGGGGGATTGGATTTCTTGCCTTACTTCTTACCGTCATCGCCCTTCTTACAAGTATCGAAAGGGCCTTTAATGAAATCTGGGGGATCCAAAAAAATAGGAGTTTTATCCGCCGCGTCACTTCTTATTGGGCCCTCATCACCATCGGACCCGTCCTCTTGGGTCTGTCGATCACCATCACGGCCAGCCTCCAAGCCTCAGGTATTGTTCAGGGGGTATTGGGTTCCAGCGGTTTGGATCGCTTTCTCGTGGGAAAGCTCCCCTACCTTGTCACCTTTTTTCTCTTTTCCACCCTGTATCTCATTATGCCCAATACCAAGGTCACCGTAAAATCGGCGGCCATCGGGGGTGTCGTGGGGGCCTTTTTGTGGGAAATCGCCAAGTGGGGATATACCCTGTATGCCGCCAACATGATCACTGACAGCAAGATCTACGGATCGCTCGCGGCCCTTCCCCTCTTTTTGGTTTGGCTTTATTACAGCTGGATTGTCGTCTTGATCGGGGCGGAGGTGGCCTTTGCCCATCAAAATATCCAGACCTACAAATATGAAAAACAAGAAGGACAGATCAGTTATTGCCATCGCGAATTTATCTCCCTGCTGATACTCAGTCTGATCGGCAAACACTATGACCTCAATAAACCCCCGGTCACCTCTTTGCAGCTGGTCCACTCTTTGGCCGTTCCCATCCGTGTCATCAGAGAGATTCTTTTTCAACTGGAGGAGGGAGGTTTCATTATCGATGTGGGGAATGATGAGGCCAATGCCTACATCCCTGCCCGTCCCTTAGAACACATCTCCATTGAATCGGTCCTTGATTTTCTGCACAATTACGGAGGACGCAAGATCTCCATTCACGATGGGATTGAAAAGACACGGATTGAAGAAATCATGAAACAAATCAGTGCCGCGACGGCAACGGCCTGCAACAAATTGACACTGGCCCAAATGGTTCATGAGATGAGTAAAGAAGGTGAGATGATTTCCCTTCGTCCTCGCTAGCAGGATGTCCCCCTTATGCCATATATAACGTGTTTTTTCCTGGTGGTCCTTTCTCTCGTTTGTCCCCATTTTGCCTCCTCGCAAGAAAAATCCCCTCCCCCCCAATTTTTTATTGAAGGGGATGGGGAGGTCGTCCTTGAAAATTCCCATACACAGATCCGGAAGGTGATTCGATATAAGGATGCAAAAGGGGGGAATCTCAAAAAAATACAAAGAGAGATTCAGGAGATCTTCGGTTTGGAAAAACCCGCGCCGGCAGACAAGATTCACCTAAGACTCATCGCCCTCTTAGACGCCCTCCAAGATCACTTTAAGGAAGAGGTCCTTTTGATTATCTCAGGATATCGCAGCCCCGATTACAATGAACACTTAAGGACGCAAGGAAAGACCGCGGCCAAAGCGAGTTTGCATCTTGAGGGGATGGCCGTGGATGTTATTTTCCCAAGATCTCCCGCCAGAAAGGTCTGGAAATATGTTCGTTCCTTAAATTGTTGCGGCGTCGGCTATTATTCCGGAAAATCCGTCCATATTGATATCGGGCCGACACGTTTTTGGACCCGAAAATCGGCAAAGACAGACCTTGATATCTCGGCCCACAATAAAAAGATATTTGTCACCACCCATCGCGATATCTACTACCCCGGCGAAAAGATGATCATCGATTTTGGCGGCGTCACCGAGTATCCCTTTGGGATTGAAATCGACTGGGAGATCTTTCCCCTGAATGACACCTCGGAGACCCCCCTCTCAGCCCTCTTTCGCCCCCTGTCTCCCCAAGAGGGATGTCTCCTGCGCCATCAAAGGGGGCATACGAAGAATATCGCCTGGAGAATCCCCCACGATCTCCCCCCCGCCCCCGATCATACCTACTTTTTCCGCCTCCGCTTCTGTGACAAACCCCATGAATCCATGCCTGATTTTATTGACTCCAAGACCATCAAGGTATTACCTTCCAAGACCAAAACCTCCCGATATCTTCGCGAACCGGGATATGAGGTGTTGGAAGAGGACGATGTCGTAACCTTTATTGACATTCCGGAATTTGCCGCGTCGGCCTTTATCTCTTCGCCATGACAGGGGAAGAGGCCTTGAGGATCAATAATGACACTGCACAACATCTTTTCATGGTCCAAATCCCGCGATGAGACATTTCGTGAGTGTCCCCGCCAGTATTTTTTCCACTATTATGGTTCCTGGGGGGGGTGGGAAAACAACGCCCCCGATCGTGTACGTGAGGCCTATATCCTCAAAAAATTAAAAAGCCGTCATATTTGGGTGGGTGAAACTGTTCATCATTTTATCGAAAAAATGATCAAGCAATATCCCGCGAGTCAGGACATCAAGTTGGAAGAATTTTCTCATAAAATGACGGAACAGATGCGAAACGAATTTAAGGCCTCACGCAATGGAGACTATCGAAAATTCCCCAGCAAGGTCTTGGGCCTCTACGAACATGAGTATGGGCAAAATATCTCCGACGAAAAATGGAAGGAGATGCATGCCCTTGCTTTAAGATGCCTGACCCAATTTGCCAACGTCCTCTTTCCCGAGCTCGTCCAACCCGTCGATCCCGAATATTGGCAGATCATTGAGCACCTCTTGACCTTTGAAGTCGACCAAACCCCCGTCTATGTCAAAATTGATTTCTGCTACAAAAATAGTGACGGTGTCTCTATTCTTGACTGGAAGACTGGCAAGAGCGAGGATGTGGACAGCGATATCCAGCTTTCCTGTTACGGCCTCTTTGCCCACCAGCACTTCAACATCCCCATTGACAAGATCCGCATGATGGAATGCAATGTCAATACCGGAAAAAATAAAGAGTCCTCCCTCATCCCCGCCAAGATCGACTTTATCAAACACTACATCAAAAACAGTATCGGACGGATGCGGCAGATGCTGGTCGATGTGAGCCGCAATACGACCACAGAAGAGGATTTCCCCTTTACCGACAATGAACGGACGTGCCGTTTTTGCAATTTTCAAAAAATCTGCCCCAAGTTTTCTTAAAATGAAGGCGATGAAATTGATGGGCAATAACATTTTCTTTCGCTTTAGCTCAAAATCCTCCACTGCCGGATTTTGAGCAGCAAGAAAAATCAATAACATAGAGGCAGACCAGAGTCAGAGACTCTGGTACCTGGGGCACCAGTGGTGCTGATCCGTAAGGTGATCTAAAGCCGCCCATCGCATCTCCGATGCTTCAGGGTCTCAAGCCTCCGGCTTGAGGCTCAAGAAAAGTTATTGCCCATCAATTTCATTACAGCTTAAGGAAGTCGCTTTTTTCACTCCGCAAAATCCTCTAACTTTATTTCCTTGGAATCGCCGGGCCTGTTGGATATACTGCGCCCATGATCGTCGGTCTCACAGGCAAAAATGGTTCCGGCAAGGGGGAAGTGGTTAATTTTCTCTCTCAGGCGGGCTTCATCGCCTCCTCACTCTCAGACATCCTCCGTGAAGAATTGAAAAACCGCCAAAAAAGGGTCACGCGCACAAACCTGATCGCCCTCGGCAAGGAGCTTCGCGAAACTCATGGCCTGAGTGTCCTGGCCGACAAGATGCTTCTCAAAATCCAGCCTGATAAAAACTTTGTGATCGATTCGATCCGAAATCCTGCCGAGGTGAAGGCCCTCAAAAAATTAAAAAACTTTTACCTGATTGACATAACCGCCACGGAAAAGGTTCGTTTTGCCCGCGTCAAGAAACGCAAACGGGAAAATGATCCAAAGACCCTACGGGAATTTCGCCGCCTGGAACGGGCCGAGACACACAGCAAGGATCCGGCCAGCCAGCAACTGATCCAGACGGCAAAGCTCTCCGATTTTAAAGTCGCCAATAACGGGACATTGGATCAGTTTCAAAATCGCCTCCGTCACACCATTCAAAAAATCTCCCAGTTGATCAAACGTCCCGGCTGGGACGAATATTTTATGAACATCGCCCTTCAAGTCGCCTTAAGGAGCAATTGCATCAAGCGCAAGGTCGCCTCTGTCCTCGTCAAGGACCGGCGAATCATCGCCACAGGCTATAACGGCACCCCGAGGGGGATCAAAAACTGCAATGAAGGGGGGTGTCCGCGGTGCAATGACCTTGTGTCTTCAGGCACCCAGCTGGGGGAGTGTTTTTGCTCCCACGCGGAAGAA
>MGSF01000053.1:0-548 GCA_001798715.1 Deltaproteobacteria bacterium RIFCSPLOWO2_02_FULL_50_16
AATCTCATCTATCGGGCCGGGATCCATGCCCTCATGTTCTGCGGGTGCGTGGGAACCAATGGAGGAGGCCTGGCTCATTATGTGGGTCAAGAAAAATTGGCGCCCATGGAATCCTGGAGCAGTATTGCCCTGGCCAAGGACTGGTACGGACCCTCACGTCTTCAGAATGCCCCCAGCTGGCACTATGTCCATACGGATCAATGGCGTTACGAGAGACATTTCACCGATTACCATACGGTCCCCGCAAAACAAAAGAAGGACTCCCTCGCACAGGGCCATACGATGGATGTGCAGGTCAAGGCCGTCCGCAATGGTTGGCTCCCCTTCTATCCCCAATTCAATCAAAACCCCATTGAGCTCACTCGAGAAGCCCAAGCGGCAGGGGCCAAGGATGACGATAGTATCGCCGCCTATGCCTTAAAAAAATTACAGGAAAAAAAGATCCGTTTCTCCGTCGAAGACCCTGATGCCGAGGAAAATTGGCCCCGCGTCTGGTACATCTGGAGGGGCAATGCCCTGATGTCCAGCAGCAAGGGACACGAATATTT
>MGSF01000053.1:630-31907 GCA_001798715.1 Deltaproteobacteria bacterium RIFCSPLOWO2_02_FULL_50_16
CCGACAGCCCCTCAAGGAAAGATGGATTTGGTCGTTGATTTGAACTTTAGAATGGACACCTCGGCGCTTTATTCCGACATCGTCCTCCCCGCCGCCACCTGGTATGAAAAGGCCGATCTTAATTCAACCGACATGCACAGTTTTATCCATCCCCTCTCCGAGGCGGTTCCTCCCTGTTGGGAATCAAAAAGCGATTGGGAAATCTTCAAGGCCATTGCCAAAAAATTTTCAGAACTTGCTGCAAAACACCTTCCCGACCCCGTCAAGGATCTGGTGTGTTCCCCTTTGGCCCATGATACCCCCGCAGAGATCGCCCAGCCTGAGATTAAGGATTGGACAAAGGGGGAGGTCGAGGCCATTCCTGGAAAGACCTTGCCCCATCTCAAAGTAGTCTCAAGAGACTACAAAAACCTTTACAACCAATTTATTTCCTACGGTCCCCTGGTTCAGGCCAATGGGCTGGGGGCTCACGGGACCAGTTATGCCATTGATGATTTTTATGGGGAACGTCTCAAGACGCATCCGACCGTTACATGGGGTGGGAAAAAATTTCTCTCCATTGAAAAAGACACCGAGGTGTGTGACACAATACTTCATTTTGCCACCGTCACCAATGGTGAGCTGGCCTATCGCTCCTACAAAAATATGGAGCAAAAGGTCGGACGCCCACTGGCCCACCTGGCCGAGAAAAACCGAGGGGCCCGAGTCACCTACAAGGAGCTTCAAGGCAGACCCCAGCGCCTCCTCAACAGTCCCATGTGGTCGGGATTGACGGAGAACGGTCGCGCCTATTGCCCCTTTACCTATAATAGGGAAAACCTAGTCCCCTGGCGCACCTTGACCGGACGCCAGCAATTTTATCTCGATCATCCGGGGTATATACAATATGGCGAGCACCTTCCCACTCACAAACCAAAACCCACCCCGGCTCAATACGCCGATTTGAAATTCACCGAAAATGTCTCCAAGAGCTTGATGCTCAATTACCTGACTCCTCACGGCAAATGGCACATCCATTCCACTTACGGAGACAATCATCGGATGATGACCCTGTCTCGAGGGTGTGAGCCTTTCTGGATCAATGACAAGGATGCGGCAGAGATAGAGATCGAAGACAATGACTATGTTGAAGTCTTTAATGATCATGGTGTGGTGGTGACCCAGGCCGTTGTCAGCGCCCGAATCCCGCGAGGCATCTGTTTTATCTATCACTCGCCGGAAAGGACTATCGGGGTTCCGAAATCCCCTCTCCGAGGCTATCGGAGGGCGGGAGGACACAATAGCCTGAATCGAACGAGGCTCAAGCCCAATCTTATGGTGGGAGGCTACGCCCAATTTACCTATCATTTTAATTATTGGGGCCCCACAGGGTGCAATCGCGACACCCATATCATGGTGAGGAAGCTCGACAAACCGACTTGGTAGGTAAGGAGAGATCCATGGATGTGCGCTCTCAAATAGCGACGGTGTTTCACTTAGACAAATGCATTGGCTGTCACACATGCAGTATTGCCTGCAAAAATATTTGGACCGATCGCAAGGGCACCGAATATATGTGGTGGAATAATGTAGAAACAAAACCAGGAACGGGTTTTCCCACCCAGTGGGAAAATCAGGACAAGTACAAGGGAGGTTGGGAAATAAAGGGGGGAAAACTCGGCCTAAAATCGACAAGCAAGTCTCAATTTCTCCCCAACATCTTTCACAATCCCTCCATGCCCACCATGGACGATTATTACGAGCCCTGGACCTATCGCTACAGTGACCTCTTTAACGCCCCAGAAGGTGAGGATCAGCCCACGGCACGCCCCATCTCCATGGTCACAGGAAGGCCCATTGAAATCAAATCAGGCCCCAATTGGGATGATGACCTTTCCGGTTCCTCTCTCTACGCAAAAAACGATCCCAATCTTGAGGCCCTGTCCCCCGTCCAGAGGGAACAGCTGTTGGCGGTTGAAAAACTGGTTTTGTTCTATCTCCCCAGGATATGTAATCACTGCACCAATCCCGCGTGTGTGGCCTCTTGTCCGTCCGGGGCCCTGTATAAAAGGGGTGAAGACGGTATTGTCCTTGTGGATCAAAAAACCTGTCGCGGCTGGCGATACTGCGTCTCCGCGTGTCCCTATAAAAAGGTCTATTACAATTGGCAAACGGGAAAGTCCGAAAAATGCCTCTTGTGCTTTACACGCCTAGAAACCGGCCAGGCCCCCGCCTGTTTTCATTCATGCGTGGGACGCATCCGTTATCTGGGGGTCCTTCTCTACGACGCAGAGCTGATTGAAAAAGTCGCCCGGCTTCCCAAGGAAAAATTGATCGAGGCCCAAAGAGCAATGATCCTCAATCCCCATGACCCCAAAATAATAGAAGGAGCCCGACGGAGTGGAATCCACGATTCTGTCATCGAATCGGCCCAAAAATCCCCTGTCTACAAATTTGTGAAGGAGTGGAAGATGGCGTTGCCCCCCCACATCGAATACCGCACACTCCCGATGCTTTTCTATGTCCCCCCCATGTCCCCCGTCATGGCCAACAAAAATAAAGAAACGCTGTGCGGCAATTCAGAGGATCTTTTTCATGACATTAAAGAGTCCCGAATCCCTCTTGCTTACCTGGCGAATCTCTTTGGCGCCGGAGATGAAGGGGTTGTCTTGCAGGCCTTAAAAAAACAAAAGGCCGTTCGCTGGTATCGACGCCATCTCACCGTGGGGGATGTGCCTGAAAATATAGCCGATAGAATGCTGAAAGAAAGTGGGCTGGACCGTCATGAGGCCGAGGCCATTTATCAACTCACCTCTCTCTGTACGTTTGAGGATCGTTTCGTCATTCCCCCTGCCCATCGTGAAGAGGCGATTGAAATGCTCAAAGATCCCCTCGAACACAAGCAGGAAGTGGGCTTTGGTTTCCTAGAACGACCCAAAAGAGGTCTGTGAGTATGAATCCAGATTTATACAATTCATTGAGCCGTCTGATAGAGTATCCCGAAGATGATTTTCAGGAAAATCTGAAACATTGTCTGAAACTCACCGAAAAACATCACCTCAAAAAAGTCGATGGCCTGCGTTCCTTTGCCCATACCGCAAAATGCATGAATCTATCCGAGTTAGAGGAATATTACACGCGGACATTTGACATCAATCCCGTCACGGCCCTTGAAGTGGGCTGGCATTTATATGGTGAAACTTATGAACGCGGTTCCTTTTTGGTCAAGATGCGTAACCTTTCAAAGAAACTCAACATCAGCGAGTCGCGAGAATTACCCGATCACCTCGCCCATCTCTTGAAACTCCTGGGCCCAATGGAAGAGCAAGAAGCCCGCCAAATCATAAGTCAATACCTCCTGCCGGGGATCAAGAAGATGATTGAGGGATTTGAGAATAAGGAAAATATCTTTGAAGGTGTATTCATAACAATACGGGATATTCTTCAAGAAGAACCTTTGGCCACGGGCTTGAGGTCTTGAGAAAAAGGATACCACTCTATGGATAAATTTTTGTTCGGAATATTGCCTTATCTCTCAGTCTCCATATTGATCATCGTTTCCATTCTCCGATATCGGCTGCATCGGTTCTCATTTTCAAGTCTTTCATCCCAGTTTTTGGAAAATCGCGTACATTTTTGGGCCATGGTTCCTTTTCACTACGGCCTTATCGTCGTTTTATTGGGACATGTCATGGCCTTCCTCATCCCTCGTCAAATCTTGATGTGGAATGCCCATCCCTTGCGCCTCTTCATTTTAGAAACGACGGCATTGGCCTTTGGCCTTTTGACCCTGGTGGGTATTGTGGGCGTGATGATCCGGAGAGGGGTTCATTCGAAGGTCAGGATCACCACTAATGTCACCGACTGGATCCTTTATGTCCTCTTGTTTTTGCAGATTGTCTCGGGGATCGGAGTCTCCATCTTTATGAACTGGGGAGCCTCGTGGTTTGCCTCTTCAATGTCTCCCTATCTATGGTCATTGGTCAAGTTGGAACCTGAAATTAATTTTGTCAGCCCCATGCCCTTCCTTGTTAAATTTCACATTGTAACCGCCTATCTTACCCTTCTCATTTTTCCATTGACACGATTGGTTCACATCCTCGTTGTACCACTTCATTATTTTGTTCGTCAATTTCAGGTCGTAAGATGGAATTATAGAAAATATCCGTTGGAAGGAGAAAAACATGGTTGATATCACTGAATGGCGAGTCGAGGATCCCCAATTTTGGAAATCTACCGGAAAGAAAATTGCCAACAGAAATCTCTTCATCTCGATCCCCAGTCTTCTTTGCGGATTTGCAGTATGGCTTGTATGGGGAATCATCACGGTCCAGATGCTCAACCTTGGATTTCCCTTTACTCAGGCAGAACTCTTTACTTTAACGGCCATCTCAGGTTTGACAGGGGCCACACTGAGAATCCCCAGCACCTTTTTTATCCGCCTCGCCGGGGGACGTAATGCCGTCTTTTTTACAACGGCCCTCTTGATGATCCCCTCTGTAGGGGCTGGCCTCTTTCTACAAGAGAAGGACACCCCTTTGTGGATTTTCCAGATCCTGGCCTTCCTTTCAGGCTTGGGGGGCGGCAATTTTGCCTCCTCCATGTCCAATATCAGCTTCTTCTTCCCTAAAAAAGTACAGGGAACCTCCTTGGGGCTCAATGCGGGTCTGGGCAATTTTGGCGTGACAACCATGCAGATCCTTGTCCCCCTGGTCATGACCTTTGCCTTACTAGGTCCTTTAAGCGGAAATCCCATGACATTGATGAGTGATAGCGGGACCTTGATCGGAAAAATTCCTGCAGGGTCGGCGACCTGGATTCAAAATGCCGGTTTTCTCTGGTTATTGTTTCTTATTCCCCTGGCCTTTGCCGGTTGGTTCGGCATGAATAATATCCGTACAGAATCGGTCTCTCCCCATATCGGTGGCCCCTTAAGTGCTTTCACCAAGATCACCATTTTACTCATCATCGGATTTGCAACGGCGGCCATGGGTCTTTACCTTTTACTCCCTCCTCCCGCAGGCATGGGTCTCTTGAGCAAATGGATCGTGCTACCGATGATCATCGCCAGTACCGTCTTTCTCATGAAGACAATTCCCGGTGAAATCAAGTCCAATCTCAAGAGACAGTACAAGATCTTCAATAACAAACACACGTGGATCATGACGATCATCTACACAATGACCTTTGGTTCTTTTATTGGTTATTCAGCCGCCTTTCCCCTCTCCATCAAGGTCATCTTTGGTTTTACCCATGTCCCCGGACCTGACGGAATTTTCGTGCACACTACCATCAATCCAAATGGCCCGAGTGCCTTGATGTTTGCCTGGATGGGTCCATTTATCGGGGCCCTGATCCGACCCGTGGGGGGATGGATTGCGGATAAAGTGGGGGGGGCCAAGATCACTCAAATTGTCTCCGTTGTCATGATCGCCTCAGCCCTGGGTGCCGCCTATTACATGAACGCGGCCTATCACTCTCCCACACCTGAACATTATTTTTTACCATTTTTTCTCCTTTTTATTGTCCTCTTCACCGCCAGCGGCATAGGAAATGGCTCCACATTTAGGACTATTGCAGTAGTCTTCAATCAAGAACAGGCCGGACCCGTACTGGGTTGGACCTCTGCCGTGGCCGCCTATGGGGCCTTTATTATCCCTCAAGTTTTTGGGGAACAAATTACCCTGACGACACCCCAATATGCATTATATGGCTTCTCCATCTTTTACTTTCTCTGCTTGATATTGAACTGGTGGTTTTATTTGCGCCCTAATGCCTCCGTGAAAAATCCGTAGAACACCAAGACAGAAGTGTCTCGGAAGGACTTATGCAAACAGAAGTGACCTTTAGATCTCACAAAACGCTCTTCTTCAACGCCCTGGCCTTTACGGTTTGTTTCGCAGCATGGATGTTGAACGGTGTCCTGGTCACTTTTCTTGTGGATAACCAAATTTTCAGTTGGGGCCCCGTTGAAATTGGATGGCTCATGGGAATTCCAGTCCTTACAGGATCTATTTTCAGATTACCGGCAGGCATGCTTACTGACAAATTTGGAGGCAAACCCGTCTATGGTCTTTTATTAGTCCTCTGTGCCATTCCCATGTATCTTCTTTCCCAGGCCAACAGTTTTTACAGCTTCGCACTCTGCAGTTTTGGGTTTGGGCTCACAGGAGTCAGTTTTGCCATCGGTATCGCCTTCACCTCCGTGTGGTATCCCAAACGATGGCAGGGAACGGCCCTGGGAATTTTTGGTGCCGGCAATGCCGGGGCCGCCCTGACGACCTTACTGGCTCCCACTCTCTTAAAACTCTTAACAAATGAAGGGACCTATCTCGAAGGATGGAGAATGCTTCCTAAAATATACGCCGCCGGCCTTCTAGGCATGGGAATCGTTTTTCTCCTCTTTACCAACAACAAAAAAACTGCCCATAAAAGAACTTTTCGGGAAATGCTTCACCCGTTGAAAAGTATCCGAGTCTGGCGTTTTGGTTTCTATTATTTTTTGGTTTTTGGAATGTTTGTGGCGTTTTCTCAATGGCTTGTCCCCTACTTTGTCAATGTCTACTCTTTATCCCTCGTCACGGCCGGAATGTTTGCCTCGCTTTTCAGTTTTCCCTCTGGCGTTATCCGTGCCGTGGGAGGCTGGATGTCGGACCATTGGGGGGCGCGTCGAATCATGTATTGGGTCTTGGGGAGTTCCGTTCTCATTTGTCTCATGATGAGTGTCCCCAAGATGGAGATCTTTTCCCCTGGAAAAGGCATCATGGCCAAAAGAAACGGAAAAGTGAGTCTTGTCTCCCCCCAACTCATTCGAGTGGGTAACCAAGACTACTCTCTTAAATCAAAAAGTAATGGTCTCAGGATTTCAGAGGATAAGATATTGATTTTTCCTGTAAAGGATAGCTGGCAGGAGCCCGTTGTTAAAGCGGGCGAGACGGTCGTGAAAAAACAACTCCTGGCCAAAGGGGTCACCCATATTTATTTCCAGGCCAATGTCTGGATCTTTGCCGTCCTCGCCCTACTGATCGGAAGCATTTGGGGTATTGGGAAGGCCGCTGTTTACAAACATATTCCCGACTACTTTCCCGAAGAAGTCGGTGTCGTGGGTGGTATGGTAGGTTTATTGGGGGGATTAGGCGGTTTCTTTGGGCCCGTTATTTTTGGTTATTTGCTCCAGGGCACAGGCCTTTGGTCGACTTGTTGGATGTTCCTATTCCTTGTCTCATTGGCATGCATTCTCTGGATGCATCGCGTGGTCAAGAAAATGTCCATACTTCCTTCCGGATTTGAGAAATCATCAAAATAATATTCTGTTTCCCCATTTTACATTGCACGACAAATTCACTAAAATGCCTCCCATGTCCCCCTCTTTTATCAAGGCCCTTCAGTCCCTCCCCTCACAATCGGAAATCCTCCTCAAAGGCGATGAAAGGATGACTCCCTATCTGGAAGACGTGGTTCTCAAAGGAGATCCCGATGCCGTTGTCCGTGCCCGCGACCTTCAGGACATCCAAAATATCCTGGAATACTGTCACTATCACAAAATCCCAGTAACCTTTGCGGGGGGGCAAACAAGTCTCACAGGGAGCTCGGTCGCCTTAAACGGCCTCCTGATCGCCACTCAAAAGATGGATCACATCCTTGATATTTCTTTTGACCCCCAAAGAAAGGCCACGATCGCCCGTGTCGAACCCGGCATTGTTCTGGGAGAGTTTCAACGAGCGGTAGCGGATCAGGGCCTTTACTACCCCCCTGATCCCACAAGTCGCTTCGAGGCCTTCTTGGGATCCACCGTGGCCACCAATGCGACGGGAGAAGACACCTTTCTTTACGGTGCCACCCGTCACTACATCGATCATCTCAAGGTCATCTTGGCGACTGGAAAGATCCTAGAACTCCACCGCCCTCACGGCTCCCGAGGGGATCCTTGCAAAAATCTGGGGGGGTATTCTTTAAAAAAAGACCCCATCGATCATTTCATCGGATCCGAAGGGACTCTGGGTTTTATAGCAGAAATCGGTGTCCATCTCCTTCCCGCCTCGCCCGAATGGTTTGCAGGGATCGCCTTTTTCCCCCATCTTCAGGCCGCCCTTGAATGTGTCGTTCAATTACTCAAAAATCCTGCAATCTCCCCCCGCGCCTTAGAGCTTCTGGATCACGCCTCCCTCGACATCATCAAAAAGACACAGTCCGTCCCTCATCTTCCCAATGAAGAGGTCACCGCCATTTATTTCAAACAGGAGTTTGACGACTCAAAGAATTCCGCCTCCTTTATGGAATCCTGGTATCATCTCTTTGAAGAAATCCTAAAAAAACATCATGCCCCCCACCTCCTGGAGGCTATCATTATTGCGGATCACCCAAAACAAAAGGAAGAAATCCGCCAATGGCGCCATGCCATCCCCAGTTGGATCAATGAAACCCTACGTCAATATTATCCGGACGGCGGGGGAAAGGTAAGCTCGGACTGGTGGGTCCCTCCAGAACATATAATATCCATGATGACAGAGGTGGCCGAGGACAATAGGGCCCTTAAGATCCCCACGGTTTGTTTCGGACATATCGGAAACGGACATCCCCACATCAACTACATCACCCATAACAAGAAAGAAAAAGAGAAGGCCAAGACCCTCGTCAGGCGCCATGCCCGAAAGGCCGTGAAACGAGGAGGCGGCGTGGCGGGGGAACATGGCCTCGGCAAAATTTATCGCGACATGCTTTCTGTTCAGTACAATTCTCAAACGATTCAGGAGATGAAAGATTTAAAAAAATACTACGACCCTCACTGGATCCTCGGACAAGGAAATATTTTTTGATTTTTTACCGTCCCGGCATTATGGGCGGTGAATTCCTGTAATTCAGTTGTGGAGAAAGAAGGGATCCCTTAAGAGAAAATGGAAACGTGAAGGGCTGACCCATCATGGATATAAAACGCAACCCGCGTGAAAAAAGATCCGGAAACTTGGTGCGATCGACCAAATAAAAATTGAAGTCCGTAAGCGTGGCACTTTGCTGCAAGTCGACATCTTTGATATTGATGGTCCCCTTAGAGCGGAGTGTCAATAATCCCTTGATAAATTGGAGGCCAAAATAATGTCGGGGAAGGGCATTGACACGAATGAGGGGATAAGAACCCAAAACCAAATCTACTTCCGTCGACAACTTAAAGGGATCCCACAACCCGTTCCCCGTTAATGTCCCCTCCGCCATTTTTGTCTTGAGAGACCATGGGATCCCTCCTCCCGAGGGCCAATGCCACTGAAGGCGCATCTGATCTATCTTGATCGACAAGGGGTTTTCTTTATCGAGCGACTGAAGGGACAGACCGGCGATCTTCAAAGAGGGGGGAAAGGGCGTCAGAAAACAAAGGGCCACCTCTGTCCGAACACGAAAGGCCGAAAAAAAGAAGACCCTTAAAATGGTTTTGGCCAAAAGGGTCTGAGAAACATAAAGAAGGCCCGCCCCAAGGATCAAAAGGCCAAAAACAATAATCAGACATTTTTTAAGCGGCTTGAACAACATTATCAGAAACCTCTCAAAAAGGCCCAGATGCAAGGCGCCCGCCGAACGAGGCCCGAGGCGTACTAGAAAGTACGTTGAGGGCCGCGCGAGAAGGGCAACACAGCAGATGGGGCTTTTTCAGAGGTTTCTATCGGACGACAGCCCCGGCTGGAAGATCGGCCTCAGGGCTCACAAGGGCAAGCTTGTCCTCTGTGCTGGCGGCCAAGAGCATGCCATTGGACTCCACACCGCGAATCACCACCGGCTTAAGATTGGTCACAACCACGATGCGCTTTCCTTTCAAGGAGTCCGGAGAATAATGCTGGGCGATCCCTGCCACAATCTGGCGCTTTTCCTCTCCCAAATCGATCTGAAGCTTGAGCAACTTATCCGCCCCTTCAATCTTTTCCGCCTCCAAAATAATAGCCACACGCAATTCTATCTTTTGAAAATCTTTGAAATCCATCTTTTCTCTCTCCTTTTGTTTTTCAATTGTCTGGACTTTCTTTTGAGAACCCTCTTCCAATTCGATCCTTGGGAAAAGGGGATTCCCCAGTGCCGTCTTTTCCCCACCTTTCAGATCTCCCCACTTGAGACCCTCTAATCTCTGTTCGCTCAACGATTGAGATTTTGACAGGCCCAACTGCTGCCAAATCCTCCCCGCCGTCTGCGGCAAGAAGGGATGTAAAAGACAGGCAATGAGTCTTAACGAGTCAAGGGCATGATACAAGACCGTGTGAAGCCTTTTTTCTTCACCTTTTTTAGCGAGACTCCAAGGGGCATTGGAATCAATATATTTATCCGTCGCCCCCATCAAATCCCAAAGAACCTTCAAGGCATGATGAAATTCTATATCTCCCTTTTTCATGGGGTCCAAATAATCCCTCATTTTGTCCCGTGTGACAAAAAATTGATCCTGCAGTTTTTGATCCGAATCCTGGCGGTCTTTTGAGGGATGGGGAATCTGATCCTGACAATATTTTTGAACCATTCCCAGCGTTCGATTGAGAAGGTTTCCGATATCATTCGCCAACTCACTATTGTAGCGACGGATAAAATTTTCCCAGGTAAAATCTCCATCACTCCCAAAACTGGATTCCCTGAGTAAAAAATAACGAAGGGGATCCGCACCAAATTTTGGGATGATATCCAAGGGGGTCACAATATTACCCAGGGATTTGCTCATCTTCTCTCCCTTTAAATAAACAAACCCATGACCAAAGACCTGCTTCGGGAGGGGAAGGCCGACGCTCATCAGCATGGCCGGCCAAATCACGCAGTGAAAACGCGTGATATCCTTTCCGATCACATGGAGATCCGCCGGCCACCATTTTTCAAATCTCTTCTCATCCTCCCCATATCCCACGGCAGTAATATAATTGATCAAGGCATCGAACCATACATAGATGACGTGCGTCTGATCGATGGGCAAGGGAATGCCCCAATCAAATGTCGATCGGGAAACGCTGATATCCTGCAGTCCTCCCTCAACGAGTTTGACAATCTCGTTGCGCCTTATTTCAGGGACAATAAATTCAGGGTGTTTTTTATAGTGATCCAACAGGCGTTTTTGATATTTTGAAAGGGCAAAGAAGTGATTTTCCTCTTTCAGCCACTTGGGTTGGATCTTGTGATGGGGACACTGCCCCTCCACCAAATCCTTCTCCGTATAAAAGGCCTCACAGGACTCGCAATACCAACCTTCATAGGAGGCCAGATAGATATCTCCCTTGTTATAAATCTCTTCAAACAATCGGGAGGCGCTGATATGATGGCGCAACTCCGATGTCTGAATAAAATCATTAAAGGAAAGACCCATTTGTTTCCAGATGGCGCAAAATTTTTCGCGCATCCGATCACAATATTCCTTGGGAGACAATCCCTGTTTCACGGCCTCCTTTTTCACATTCACGCTGTGCTCGTCATTTCCCATCTGGAAATGGACTTCATAACCCTCAAAGCGTTTCCATCGGGCAATGACATCCGCCCCGATCTTTTCATAGGCGGTCCCAATATGGGGAAGGCTGTTGACGTAATCAATAGCCGTCGTGATGTAGAATTTTTTGCTCATCAGAAGCTCCAAATCTCAAAAACAATCGCTCAAAGGCCAGTTGTTTATTGGCATTTTGTTCTATAGCATGTTCCGTCTCAAGAGTTAAGGAGGTGTCTCGAAAAAATGACTGAATGTCTCTTTTAGGAATCAAATCTAACGTCAATAGATCAGGATGTATCAAACAGGCGTTTTGTGGAACCATCTTTAAAAGCAGTGCATCTCGGACCCATGTCTGGATCAGCAGAAAAATATAGGGATAATTCTCTTCATCCTGTGATAAATTTTCCGCCCATTTTTGAATTTCCACAAAACTCACCTTGGGAAGTTGGCCCAAAAAGGAAAAAAAATCCCTTCGAAATTCATTTTTAATCTCGGGGGAAAATTGCAAGGCCCTGCCGACACTCCCATCGGCCAAAGGGATCACACTGTCTATATGATCCTTTGTCCAGCCCTCTTGCCGGATTAAAATCCTTTGGATCACCTCAAGACCCAGCGGTTGAAAGGGTATCTTTTGACACCGCGAGAGAATGGTGGGGAGTATCTGTTCATGGGAGGCCGTAATGAGGATAAAAACAACAGAGGGGGGAGGTTCCTCCAGGGTCTTGAGTAAGGCATTGGAGGCCGATTCTGTCATATTCTCTACATTATCAATGAGAACGACGGTATGCCCTCCCTCCATCGGCTTTAAGGAAAGCCTCTTCAAGAGCGATCGAATAGCATCAATTTTGACGGCCTCATCCCCTACTTCTATGGCATGAAAATCACTGTGGCCCTGATTTGAAAATTTCTGGCACGAGGGGCAATGTCCGCAGGGGGAGTCTTGCAACCTCTGCGGACAAAGAAGGACCTGGGCCATGGCATATCCCGCCTGTTTTTTTCCAATCCCCTGCGGGCCATAAAAGAGATACGCTTGAGAAAGCCGCCCCTCCATCAGATTCTTTTTTAAAAGACTGATGGCCCAATCCTGTCCCAGGATTTGATCAAAGCTCATGATAGATAACCTTCTACTTTTTTTAAAATCTGCTGATGTGTTTTCTTAATGGGTAACAAGGCATTGATTTTTATAAAGCGCTTTTTGTTTTGCCTCATTAATTTCAAATATCCCTGCCGCACCCGCCGATGAAAGAGGAGGGATTCCCGTTCAAATCGATCCTGACAGGTGAGGGTCCGCCGATTGCGCCCTCGTGCCCTTTTCAGGCCCTGTATCGGCGGGCAATCGAGGAGAATGGTGAGATCGGGTTGCAAGTTCTTTGTCGCCTTCTGATTGAGTGTCTTCAACAGGGAAAGGGACAACCCCCGACCATAACCTTGATAGGCGATCGTGGCATCTGTAAAACGATCACAAAGGACAATCGCCCCCCGTTGAAGGGCCGGTCGGACGGTTTCTTCCACGTGGACCACACGGCTGGCCTCATAGAGAAAGAGTTCTGTCAGGGGAGACATCCCCTGATGGCAACGATCCAAGAGGAGATGGCGAATTCGATCGGCCAGCCTTGTCCCTCCTGGTTCACGGGTCAAAACCACCCTATACCCCTTCTTCTTTAAGGCCTGGGCTAAGAGTCTCGCCTGGGTGGACTTTCCCGTCCCTTCAATCCCCTCAAAGGTAATAAAAAGGCCCGCCATAGAATCCCCTCATCTTCTGATTGACCCTTTTACTTGTATGACAAGAAACCTGCAAAATCAAGGCAACTTCACTCCCTTTAGCCTCCGATAACTTAAAATGGAGGGGCTTGGATGTCACAGGAGATTACGGGCAAATATGACACGAAGGCAGCCCCACCCCCTTCATTGGAAACCGCTACCTACGAAGGATCGTCAGCGGATCTTGAAGTGGGCATCTCCCTCATCACTGGTAAGCCTTTGGAAATGAGCCGGTTTGAGTCAGGACCCCGGGAGGATCGTTCTACACGAGAGATCCTTCAAGGGCTGGCCCATCGATCCTACCCAAAAACCTAACCCCTCTCCAAAAGAAAAGTTGTTTTCCACCACTTCCTCTATCGGGATTGAAATTGACGAAGCCGCCCTCATCCATCACTGATGGATGAGGGCGGCTTCACTGGTTCGGCCCCTCTCCTCTACCCTTAACCGCCACGCATCACATGATGTGTGGCAATTTTACGAGCAACCCATAGAATTGCCGCAGTTGAGACACTTATAACAAGCCCCATTGCGAACCGTAATATTGCCGCAAATATCGCAGACGGGGGCATCTCCCATCATCTCGGCGAGATAATCTTCACGCGACTCCTCAGAAGGAACCGTGGGGGCCGAAATCCCCACAATCGGTTGTGTCGTCTCTTCACTCTGTCCCTTCACAACCCCATGACCATTTCCATTTTCACTTAAGTCATCGACCGTCTTGGGTTTTAAGTGGACAAAATCCGTCCGTCCCAAATATTCCATCCCCAAGACCCTAAAGACAAAATCAAGGATGGAGGTGCACATCTTGATATTGGGATGGTCCGTCATCCCATGAGGCTCAAAACGGGTAAAGGTAAAGGAATTGACGTATTTTTCCAGGGGAACCCCGTATTGCAACCCAATCGAAATCGCAATGGCAAAACAATTGAGAAGGCTACGATAAGCCGCCCCTTCCTTATACATATCAATAAAAATCTCCCCCAGCTTTCCATCTTCATACTCCCCTGTCCGGATAAAAAGCTTATGCCCCCGCACCGCAGACTCCAGAGTAAAACCTTCCCTCTTCAGGGGAAGGACGCGACGTACACCGCGCGGATCCTTTTCTTCCTTGACCTCTTCTTTATTGGCCTCTGCATTCAAGGGCTGGGATTGTTTACTCCCATCACGATAAATGGCAATGGCCTTTAATCCCTTTTTCCATGATTCGACATAGATATTTTCTATTTCTTCAACGGTGGTTTCATTGGGAAGATTGACAGTTTTGGAAATCGCCCCGGAAATAAAGGGTTGTACCGCTGCCATCATATAAATATGTCCCATGGGATCGATGAAGCGCTTTCCCGTACCGCTCTTGTTGGCACAATCAAAGACCGGCAAATGCCCCGCCTTGAGATGGGGTGCCCCTTCGATTGTGCCCCGTTCGAGGACATAGTTTTCAATCTCATTCATCTCTTTTTGGGGATATCCCAATTGTCTCAGGGCCTGCGGGACACTTTTATTGATGATCTTAAAAAATCCCCCCCCGGCCAGTTTCTTGTACTTGACCAAAGAAAAATCGGGTTCGACTCCCGTCGTGTCACAATCCATCAAGAGTCCAATCGTCCCCGTGGGGGCCAAAACCGTTACCTGGGCATTTCGATAGCCCCACTTTTCTCCATTGCTAATCGCCTCATTCCAACTCTCCTGGGCCGACACCAACAAATCCTCCAAGCAATAACGGGAATCAATCTTATAAGCGGCATCACGGTGCTTGTGCATCACCCGCAACATCGGCATTTTATTTTTCATAAAACCCTCAAAAGGCCCCTTGACCGCGGCAATCTCCGAGGAAACGGCATAGGCATGGCCACACATAATCGCCGTCAAGGCCCCTGCCCAGGCCCTCGCCTTTTCACTGTCATAGGGAATCCCCTGTGTCATAAGGAGGGTCCCCAGATTGGCATAACCCAATCCCAAGGCCCGATAATCATGACTGTTCTGTGCGATTTCCGCCGTCGGATAAGAGGCCATGTCGACAATAATTTCTTGGGCAATACTAAAAATACGAATGGCATGGCGATAGGCCTTGATGTCAAAAGATCCATCCTCTTTCACAAACTTCATGAGATTGAGGGAGGCGAGGTTACAGGCCGAATCATCGAGAAACATGAATTCGGAGCAGGGATTAGAGGCATAAATCCGACCCGTATTGGGGCATGTATGCCAGTCGTTGATGGTCGTATCAAACTGAACACCTGGATCCGCGCACTCCCATGCCGCCTGGGCTATCTGACGCATCAAATCTGTTGCCTCATACCGATCGACAACCTCTCCTGTTGTCCGCATCGTTGTCTCCCACTTTTCACCCTTGAGGTAGGCCTTCATAAAATCGGCACTCACACGAACTGAATTGTTGGAGTTCTGTCCGGAAACGGTCCGATAAGCCTCTCCATTAAAATCGGCCGAGTATCCCGCGGCAATAAGGGCCCTGGCCTTTTTTTCCTCCCGGCTCTTCCAGTTGATAAAATCAACGATCTCAGGGTGATCCATGTCGAGACAGACCATTTTTGCCGCTCGCCTTGTCGTTCCCCCGGACTTAGTGGCTCCTGCCCCCCTATCCAAGACCTCTAAAAAGGATTTAAGTCCCGAAGAGGTCCCCCCCCCTGAGAGTTTTTCTTGATAGCCACGAATCTTTGAAAAATTGGTTCCCGTCCCTGAGCCATATTTAAAAAGGCGGGCCTCGTTCTTGATCAACCCAAAGATCTTCATCAAATCATCATCAACGCTTTGAATAAAACAAGCCGAACACTGCGGATGAGAATAAGCATCTTCCGCTTCCTTCAGAGACTTTACCTTCGTCTCCCAATACCAATTGCCCCCACTGCCCTGAATCCCATATTCATGGAGACCGCAATTAAACCACACGGGAGAATTGAAGGCCCCCATCTGATGGACCAGCAAGTACGTCAATTCCATTTCAAAGACCTCGGCATCGGCCTGAGAGGCAAAATAGCCCTCTTCCAATCCATAACGACGAATGGCATGCACGACACGAGAGATTACTTGTTTGACACTGGTCTCGCTTCCCGTCTTTTCAGGAAGACCCTCAAGGGGAACCCCGGCCTTGCGAAAATATTTATGGGCCACGATATCCGTCGCTAATTGGGACCAGCCTTTAGGCACTTCAACATGCTTATTTTCAAAGACAACAGTCCCATCGGACTCTTGAATCACCGAGATCCGTTTTTCCCACTCTACCGTATCAAAGGGGTGCTCCCCCTCCCTCGTAAAATGACGAGAAAGGCTCACCCCCCCCGACACGACCCCGTGAGAGACCCTCTCTACGACCCCAAGATCACCCCCCCCTTCATCCTGACGTACCTTGACCTCTGCTGCGCGCTTCATACTCCCCCCTTAATTCGTTTAAATACTTGTAATTATTGTTATTTTTTAAACAAAGCCCATCATAGGAGGCTGTTTCCCACGGCTCACGACGAAAATCCCCTTTAACCACATCATATTGTGTTCCATGTCACCCCTATATACCATATATTGTGTTTACAGAAGCCCCCCGCCCCTGTCAACCACCTGTCGATCATGACATTTTGCGTCACGCCCGGGAGGGCTTTAAAATCGAGCCTCTGAGGATTTCAAAAAAAAATTATAACGCCCTGTGTTAAATCCGTTTGAAAAAAAAGGTTTCTCTCTGGATCTTTAAAATAGCGCTATTCCCGCCAGTTAGACGAGCTAGTTCTTCAATTACTTGAGCTTTCGGTACCTCGGGGATTGAAATACCTTAGGAGGCCTCAAAAAGAACCCCTTATGAGGATCCTAAAGACTGACTATAGTGGGTCACAAAATGGACAAGGGTGGCCACCATGGAGCCTGTGCCTCCTCGTGGACCCAGGTCGTTTTCTTTATCGGTCCAGGAAGGACCTGCGATATCGATATGGGCCCAAGGGATTTTGGGATTTACAAATTCTTTGAGAAAGAGCCCGGCCGTGATCGTCCCTGCCCATCGCCCCCCATTATTTTTGACATCGGCGATAGGACTCTCGATTTCCTCTTTATATTCCTCCAACAAGGGGAGGGGCCACATCTTTTCACCGCATTTTTCCGCCGATTGGAGCAACCGATCCGATAAGGATTTGTCAGGGGTCATGAGACCCGCACATTTCTCCCCCAAGGCAATCACACAGGCCCCTGTGAGGGTGGCAACATCAATGACAACATCCGGTTTGAATCGTTGTCCAAAGACCAAGGCATCGGCCAATGTCAAACGCCCCTCAGCATCTGTATTAAGAATTTCTATGGTCTTCCCATTCATGGCACGTACCACATCCCCCGGTTTAATGGCCGACCCCGAAGGCATATTCTCGGTCGCCGGCACGATTCCATGAACCGTCACGGGGGGTTTGATTTGAGCGATGGCCTTCATGGCCCCGATTACCGCCGCAGAACCCGCCATATCATCCTTCATCGTCTCCATGCTCGTCGGTGGTTTGAGGGAAATCCCCCCGCTATCAAAGGTGACCCCCTTGCCCACAAGGACAATCGTGCCTTGGGAACGAGAGGCTGGCCGATACTGCATATGAACCATGGTGGGGGGTTGGGTGCTTCCTTGGGCCACAGCAAGATAGGCCCCCATTTTAAAACGCTTGAGATCCTTTTTTGAATAGAGGCGTACTGAAATCCCCTTCAAGGCCTTCTTGGCCTCAAGGCCTAACTGGTGTGGTGTCATGTCCTTGGCGGGGGTATTGACAAGATCACGGGCCAGTGTGACAGATTCTGCCACCACGCAACCCAAACGGATCTTTTGAGCCAGATCACGTACTCCCTTGGGAATCTCCATAAATCGCACCTCTGAGAGGTGAAGTGGATTTTTGGATTTCTTGTACCTCGAAAATTCATAAGAACCGAGAAGAATCCCCTCAGTGATGGCCTGACAATCATCAGCGATGGTTTTTCCCCAATCTTTTCGCTGTAAAGGAAGCCATGCGACCTTTTGAAACTGGTGTTGCCGAGCGAGACGGGCCACATGGCCCCCTGCCCGGCGGAGATAATCGCAACGAAAATCCTTTTCAGGACCACACCCTACAAACCAAAAATAACGCGTCCTCAAGGCCCCATGTGTTGCTATCAGCTTGGTCTCGCCCCATTTTCCCTTAAACTTTTCCTGATGGAAGGTCTTGGTAATATTTCCCTTAAGGGCACGATCAAGACGTTTCAATAAGGGTGATTTCCCCAGATCCGAGACGCAAAGTGGAAGAACAACGACATCGCTTGCCCAATTTTCTCCGCGCTTATGCGTCGACTGAAACTTCATATTGGATAATTAAGGTACTGACTCTATGACGTCAAGTCAAGAAAGTAAGAAGAAAACCATTGATCTTATGGGATACCATTGATATTTTCCCTTCTGAGATAGGTCATCGGAGAAAACCATGGATATTGAAAAGCGTTTGCGTGAATTTAAGATCATCCTTCCCGAGGTGGAGTCCGTGGGCAACTATCTCTTGACGAGGAAGGTTGGAAATCTTGTCTATATCAGCGGTCAGCTCCCCAAGGTAGAAGGCCGTATCGTCTTTAAGGGACGTGTGGGGCGCGATACCCGCCTTGAAACAGGTCAAAAGGCCGCACGAATTTGCGTCATCAATGCCTTGGCAGCCCTAAAGGCGGAAATCGGCGATCTCAATCGCATCCGTCAAATTGTCCACCTTCGCGGCTTTGTGGCCTCGGCCATCGGCTTTACGGATCACCACAAAATCATCGATGCCGCCAGCAGTCTTCTTGTGGATATCTTTGGGGACGCGGGAAAACATGCACGGGCGGCCGTGGGTGTTGTCGATTTGCCCTTGGGGGCCCCTGTTGAAATCGAGATGATCGTCGAAATCCGATAGGCCCTCACGATGAGGGAAGGGCCTCTCTCATCGCCTCTTCCGTCGGTTCCTTACATAGCAAGTCATTGATTTTGTTATATAATTCATCAACGTGGAAGGGTTTTGAAACATAGTCGTCCGCCCCTAAGGCCAGTCCACGGAGCTTGTCTTCTTGGGATCCCCGGGCCGAGAGAAACAATATCATGATATCTTGGGTCTTGGGATTGGACTTCAGACGCTGGCATACCTCAATCCCTGAAAGTTTGGGCATCATGAGATCGAGGATAATAAGATCCGGTTTTTTTTCGGAGATGAGTCCTAGGGCCTCTTCCCCGTCATAGGCATCCCACACAAGATACTTCGAGGAAACGAGCCTTTGGATGAGTTTGTGAATTGAAGGATCATCATCCACCACTAAGACCTTTTTCACAAAAACCCTCCACTCCCCCTTTTTTTGCCCCTTTTTCCATTAAAAGGCAAGGTCCATAAAGAAAAATGGTAATTTCCCTGAATAAAAACAGTGCATTGACAATATTGGCCTTCCATGCTAGTTTTTCGAAAAAATATGCCTTACGTAAAGAGGGGGTATCGAAGGGGGTCTTTTCTTTTTCTCTGAAAGAAAAGAGGGTTGTTCCTAATAGTGAGTAACTTTTGAATAGGGGATTCCTTGCGACGAGACGCCTTCAATCTATTTGGAGAAGTCGTGGGGAGAGGAAAGTTTGTATTTCTGAAAACTGGGGCGGACCACTCAAGACAAGGAAAGGGGGTGAAATTCTAAATTGTCACGGTTGTCGCTCTGCAAAGAAGTGAACGTCAATCAAATAAGGAGATATCTAATGAAAAAGCTACTACTTATTGTCGTGTCCCTATCCCTTATGGGTTTAGTGGCCATTGACAATGTTCAAGCTCAAGAAGAGCTCGAAATTTCTGGAAATGTCAACGTCGTTACAGGTTGGCAACGCGCCTCCAAAAACGCCGTCAGCGGGGCCTCGGGAATTTTAAATGATGGCTTGGCCGGTCCCGGCGCCGTAACAACGGACGTCTTTGGCTTTGCCCTTGATGAGGTCGAAGTGGATTTGGCCCGGTCTTTTGGGGAGAATATCCGCACCCGTGCCGATATCGATTTCACGGCCCATCGCGCTGATGCCAACAACCCTGGTGCTGCCCAAGCTGTGGGCTTGGAACAGGGCTATGTCACCTTCAACGTCCCTGTTGGAAATGGTGGGGAATTCCTCATCGGTCGATATAATTCAGGGATTGGTTTGGATCCGATTGATCGGGATGAACTTTCGACAATTTCGTTCAATACAATCCATCGATCCTTACTCCCTCACAACATGACGGGGGCCCGTTTCTGGTATGGGATCAATGATAATTGGTCCTTCGACCTCTACCTCGTCAACAGCTTGAGCGATTCCTTCGCCACCGATATCCCCTCCTTTGGGTTTGATCTGAATTGGGCCAAGGGAGATGAAGGACGTCAGAGCTGGGTCCGCTTCTCAGGAGCCGGCGGTCCTGAATCAGCCCTCAAAAAGCACTGGAGCTTCTTGGGCGATCTCTCAGCCGATGTCGCCTTGGGTGAGGCCTTCAATTTTGGCCTCGAAGGAACCTATCGTCAGGACAATGCCACTGCTGCTGCCGCGGATAACGCCCAGTACTTTGGCGGTGTCTTACAACTTCGCTATGCCTTTAGCGATATCTGGGATGGAACCCTTCGTTATGGTTTCACCTGGGATCTCGATGCCGGAGGCGGTGCCGCCACGGTGGGAACGGCGAATCCTTTAGCCAGCAATACAATTGCTGCGGTTGGTCTGGGCCTCGATGGGACACAACATGATTTCTCATTGGCCACTGGCTACCAAATCACGGATGGCGCCAAGTTCGTCCTCGAAGGTCGCATGGATGTGACACGGACCGCTGCAGGAGTCACAGGTTATACACCTGGGTTTGCTGGCGGTTTCCTCTACAACTTCTAACGTCTTTTAGGACTTGAGGTTGTCAAAAGCCCCTTCGCTTAATAAGCGAAGGGGCTTTTTTTTAGCTCAATTATGGGAGTGGTGGAAAATAACATTTTCCACCACTCCCATAATGTGGAGATTGACAAGAAAATTAAAAGGCAAACCCAAAGGTAAAGTGAAGCCTCCCGATAGATTCATCACTCTTTTTATCCAATTTGAATCCATAATCAAATCTCAAGGGTCCCACGGGGGTGATGTACCGAAGGCCCAGGCCCGCCGAGTGACGCACACTGTCCAAACTCATATCCTGAATCCCCTGAGTCAAACTCCCCGTATCAAAGAAAGTGGCGAGTTTAAATTTTTCCGCCATCTGAAATTGAATCTCAAAGTTATAAATCCAACGAAACTCTCCTCCTACCGGCACATCACTATTCAAGAGCCCCGCCTTATCCTCCTCAAATCCCCTCACAGAATAATCGCCCCCGATAAAAAGAAGTTTTCTTCTGGGAATGGCCACATCCTCACCTAACTCAAAAAGATTGTCGATCCTCAAAGAATTGGCAAATGTAAAAATTTTGATGGTGCGATAATCCAAAAACTGATTTGAAAGATGAAGGAAATTTTGGCCAATATTGATGAAGCGATGAAACATATCGATGGATCCCAAAACAAAGATTCCGTGTTTGGGATCGGCAAAATAATCACGGGTATCATAACTGAGAGAAATCCCCACACGCGGAAGGGTGCGATCCTCTGTTCCTTCATCTTGATCCGGCGTCCCCCTCAAGAAAATAGTGCGGACAACCTCATATTTAAAAAGAAAATTCAAACGGCTCGTAATCTCATAAAGGAGGGATATGGATCCTCCTAGATCATTTGCATCAAAACTGGCCCTTTGTTCCTGCTGCGCAAAGGCCGTGAGGATAAACTCCAGATCAGAACCCAATAAATGGGCATCAATATAGTTGGACTCGGCGCGCAAAAGATCAGATCCCGCCGTCAGTTTAAAATTGGCGCGCTTGGCGTGGCCCAACAAGTTAGAATTTGTCAAAACAATGGATCCTGAAAATTTGTCATCCGTATCATATGATCCTTTAAAATCAACAATATAGGGGGCCTGCTCTTCAACATGAATGAGGAGATGAACAATCGATTTTTTTTCGGTCAAGCCAATTGTCTCAATATTGACCGAACGAAGGCTCCCTAACTTTCTTAGATTTGTCGTGCTTTTTAGGACCTTTTCATAACTAAAAACATCTCCTGTATGAAGGGCCATGACTTTTAGGATGGATTTATTTTTCGTTTTGTCATTGCCAACAATCAAAAGTTCCCCGACTCGAACCAGGACCCCCTGTTGAATATTAAAAAGCACATCCACCTCATACTGCTCATTAGTTCTAAAATCGACTTCAACAGTGACATAGGGAAAACCATTTTTGGCATAAGCAATTTTCAATTTCTCCAAGGCCGTATCAATCAAGTCGCGATTGAGAGGCTGGCCCTTTTTGAGTTGTGAAATCTTTTCGAGTTTTTTCTTCTTAAAATAATCATTCCCATCAAAAAGAATATCTCCAATGAAAAATCGAGGGCCTTCAAAGATATCAAAGATGAGGCTGGCCTGATCATGCCACCGGTTGATTTGAGCATCGGTCTTATTCACTTCCATTTCTGGGAATCCCTGTCTCCTATAGTATTGTGTCATGAAATTTTTGTCTTTTTCAAGATTGTGAGGGCTATAGGCCCCCGATTGGAAAGGACCGTTTTTCTTCGTGATCAATACCGCCTTGATTTTTCGATCCTTCATCTTTTGATTCCCAATAATATCTATTTTCTTCACCTGTGTAGATGGCCCTTCATCAATAATAAAACGAACGGTGACTTTATCATGCGTCTGTCTTTTAAATTCTGAATGGATCGAAACCTCTGAAAAACCTTTCGAATGATAAAGCTTTAACAGGGCCTTCTGACTCTCTTCGACCTCGAATTCATCGACGCCTTCTTCATCAAAAAAGGTCGTTGCCCCTTTCAAGGTTTTATCGGAGAGACGGACATTCCCCTCAAAAAACAGATTTAAATGCTCCCTTTCGATAATTCTTATTGTTAAATCAGCCTTCTTTTGAGCAAAATCCCTATAGAGGTGTTCGATCTTGACCTGGGCCCTGGGATAACCCTTGTCCTTATAGGACTTCTTGATATTCTCTAAACTCCTTCTCAACCTTTTGGGCTGATAGGGAAACCAAGGATTTATCTTTGAGACAAGAAATCCCCTAGGAAAAACTGTCGCCCCCTCTATTTTGATGTCTCTCCACCGAAGACGATGACCCTTTCGTATCACAAAGGTCAGTCTTGCTTTTCCCGCCTTTTCATCAATTTTTTCTTTGACTTGAACATGTGTGGCAAAATATCCCTCCCTTTCAAAAAAGCTGCGGATTTTCTTGACCTCATCAAGAACCTGGTCTCTGTTAAAAATTTGCCCGACACGAATCCCCAAAACCTGTTGGATCCGGTTCGTCAAAAATGGAAATTGCCCTTTAATGTGAATATTCGTAATCAGCAAACTTTCCCTCAGAGACAAAACGAGTTCTAATCCCTGTGTTGTATTCTTCTTTTCCAAAGTGACATTTTCAAACTGGCCCCATTTTCTGAGTTTGGAAAGGGCCTCCTCCATTTCTTCATCAGTCACCACTTGCCCCTCTTTGAGCCCAAAAACATTCTCAATCTGCACTGTGGAAATAGAGGTGTTATTGTAGATCCTTAATTGAGACAGGGTCTCTCCGGACAAAACCGCCCAGGGAGTCGAAGACAAAATAAATACCCACAAAAACAGGAGAAAAATTAATGCTCTTTTTTTCATTTTAACGAATAAAAAACCTCAATGAGAGGTTAAATTGATATCGATTTTTTTGTTCCGCCCGTTGCGTCGTTGCCCCCTCCAAGAAAAAATTGTCCGTTAGATAATATTTTGAGCTTACCGTCCTCTCTGCACTTTCCGGAAGAAAATCATTGGACACTTCGACGCTTAACCGATCCGTGATATTTTTCCCCACAGAGAGCTTTGAGATGACTGCCTGATCCGGATCGGTAGCCTCCAGGCGAAAGATGTCTAATTTGGCTGCCTTCCCAATGGAACGCTCCAGGGCTCCGCTCAGTTCATCGGCAAGGATCGTCGAGGCGACTGAGGAACGTGACCGTGTCTTGGCCGCCTGAAACTCGTCTCGTGTCATCCCAAAGGCGATCAGTGACAAGATATCTTCTCGGCTCTTGGGGGGATTCGACGACAATTCAATCTCAAGATTATCAAGATTACCCTTTATGATAACCGTCACAACGTAGACATCCTGGATCTCTGATCGGCGAATTCTCTGGTTGGCTTCAATGAATAGGTACGGACGGATCTTATAAGGATCCCTAAACTCGACACGACCATCAACAATTTCAAACTCCGTCCCTAGATAATAAATTTCTCCCTCATGAGTGGTGATAATCCCCTCAACATGGGGTTTCCCCATCGTCCCTTTCAAGATCAGATCACTTTGAAAGGTGATGTCTGCGATATTGTTTTTGACACGAAAATCGCCCGTGTTTCTGAGGTGAATATCCCAGCGATATTGAGACACCGCGTCCCAAAAGGCATTTTTTTCCCCGCGTTCATGTTCAATGGGTTTGAAAACTAGTTCTGAAATCTTAAATTTTCGAAAATACCGCCCTTCAACAATATCTAAATGAGCCTGGAGGAGGGGGGAAGGGGTCTTGCCTTTCAAGGTTGCCTCTCCATCAAAGTTGAGCCTCAAAATTTTTGGAACCACCAAGGTCAGATTGCGCGCTGATAGGGTCAAGTCATAATAATCTGGATACAAATTTTGAAGTGATACATCCCCAAAAATTTTGAATGACCCGTCCTTCCAATGCCCCTCTAGGGAATCAAAATGGAGCTTGTGTCCGGACAATCGAAGCTCTCCACCAAGATCTGTAAAACCCTTGGCTGGACCGCGAAAATCAATATTGGTCTTTTTAAATTGAACCCGGCCGTGGAGCTGGGGATCCTTCAAGGCCCCTTGAATCTTGAGATCCACCGCCATGGGACCCGAGGCATCTGAAATAACGGTTTTGAGGAACTTAAGGAGTGAGGCATCAAAATCCCCTTTCAGGAAAAAATCCATATTCCCCGAGTGAGAATAGGTTCCTTTGAGGACAAATCCCCCTTCATTTGTCGTATATTTTATAGAGGAGATATTGAATTGTCGGTCGCTTGTGGAATAAGCCACATCCACCTCCAGCCCTAAAACGGGACTTCCTTTTATCACGATCTTTTGGGGTTGAAACTGGATGTAAACGGGCTGAGAAAGGATAAAACTCGTCAGGGGGGACACGACATCTAGTTTTTGAAGTGTAAGCTCTTTAGGGCTATACTTAAAAATAACATCCTGTATTTCAAAGGTGTTATTTTCAATCCTACCTTCCTTGATCTGGAGTCGACCCTCCGCAATGAGTCCCTCCCCATAGGTCTTTCCCGAAACAGATCCATGGACAAGGCCTGAAATCTTCAGTTCCGGAAAAAAGTGAGACATATTGGTCTCATAAAAATTTATTCTTACCAAATCAAAATAAGGTTTTAGTTTTCCCTGAGGTGAGTCCCTCTTAAAGGTGACCTCCATCAAACCGTCTAACAAGGGGCCCTTCTCCCCCAAAACACTTCCCTTAAGGGCCATTTTATTATACTGCCAATCAAAATCGGCCGTCAGACGAGGTGCCTGGGTAGAGGCATAGTGAAGATCGGAAAAGGTGGCTGTCGAATGATTTTTGACCTCACGTCTATAACCTGAGATGGTCCCCTTTAAAGAAACCGTCCCCCTAGGCAAGTCTCCTTGCAGGAAGAAGGGAAGGATTCTCTCAATGAGTCCATTTTCGATGGAATACACGGCCTCGTACTTGGGATCCAGGATGTCTACAGTCCCTTGGGCCTCAAAACGCGCCTCTTCAATATGCGCCGTAAAATAAGAGGCTGTCAAAAAAGAGTGCTCCAACGTGGCCTGGGTCTCAAATGAAAAGGGGATCCGACTGGCCAGGCGTGGCATTCCTTCTCCCTGCAGATGCCCCTCCAACACAAAATCTTTTTCGATTTTCACATTTCCCGACACAAATCCTTCTACATAGGGATGTTGGACAAAAACTTTTTGAAGAATAACCTCTTTAGGTTTTAAGGTGAGATCCACTTCAGTACGCTCAAACAAGGGGGTCTTGGCCGTCATCTCTTGAGTCTTGACAAGCAGATGGATATCCTTAAAAAGAGAAGGTTCTGAATGGATCCAAATCTCCTTCAGTGAAAAATGTTTTTCTCCATTTTTATAAATCTCCAGAGAGTCTGCGTATATCTGATCGAGATAGAGATTTTGAATCAGAACAGAACTGCGTATTTTTCCAAGGATTTTTTTCAGGTTTGGAAATTTTGCTTTTTTCTTCTTTGGATCAGGATTGGATTTTGTGGCAATAACAACTTCATCAAGAAAGATCTTTGACAGGGTCAAGCGCCCGCGAATAAGGGACCACGGACTAATTTGGACCCGAATTTTTTTAGCAGTAATAACATCCCTCTGATTCTTGTTCATAATCTTGAGCCCATCGATCTCAAGGCGTCCATGAAATAATTTTACAGAAAGATATTCGGGAGCAATTAACCAACCACTACTTTTATGGAGAATAGAAAAATAGAGGCGTTGCGCCGCCTTTGAATTCAGGGCGTAATGCAACATCAGAAAAAAGAGGACGATCGTCATCAAAAACCAAAATCTTTTTCGATAAAAAAGTCTCATGCCAATTCTTTTAATCCCTCCAACATTTTCTCGTAAATACCATCGAACCCCCCATTGGACATGATGACGATGAGATCAAAGGCGCGACTTTCCTTAACCACTTGTGTCACCATGGAATCCACCCCTGAATGAAGGGAAGCCTCCTTCCCCAAACTTTTAATCTTCTGACACAGTTGATGGGGATCAAGGCGTTCCTCCTCTGGAATCTTCTCGACCTGATAAGGAGGGGCCACCAAAATCTTGTCGGCGAGGCTTAAGGCCTCGGCAAACTGATCTTGAAAAACACGCCGCCGGCTCGTCTGGGATCGGGGCTCAAAAAGGGCCCATAATCTATATTCAGGATATCTTGCCTTGAGGCCTTCCAAAGTGGCCCTGACCGCTGTGGGATGATGGGCAAAATCATCAATGACAATACGATCTTTGACAATACCACGAATTTCCTGGCGCCGTTTAACCCCTCGAAACTCAAGAAGGGGCCCCTGAATCCCAGAGAGAGGAATCTCCAGATAATCCAAAAGAATCAGGGCACCCAAGACATTGGCCACATTATAGGAACCGATGAGGGGAGACACCCAAGACGCTTGAAACTTCCCCTTGATAAAAAGATCAAATTTTGTGCCGGATTCCCCAATATCAATATGGCGGGCCTCATAATCAGCCCTTCCTTGAGTACTATACGTCACTAATGATCCAGAATAATCCTTCATGAGGGCGGCAACCTCAGGAAAATCGATACAGGCGGCCCATCTCCCATTTTGGGGAACCAATTGGATTAGTTTTTTAAAATTTTTTCTGAGAGAGTCCATGTCGTGATAAATATCCGCGTGATCATATTCCAGGGAGGTGATGATCAGGACCTTGGGATTGTAATGAAAAAATTTCGGCCCCTTATCAAAGAAGGCCGAATCATATTCATCACCCTCCATCACCATTTCATCCCCACGACCCAGTCGATAGGCCCCCTCAAAATTATTCAATATCCCCCCAATCAAAAAAGAAGGATCACGACCCAGTTTGTACAAGATCCAGGCCAGCAAAGATGAGGTCGTCGTCTTTCCATGGGTCCCTGCAACCACCAACGATGTCTTCTCTTTAAGAAAAAAATGATGACAGGCCTCCGGCATAGAGAGATAAGGAAGACCTCGATGCAGGACCTCCTCCACTTCAACATTATTTTTGGACACGGCATTGCCGATAACAATGAGATCTACATCCTGGGGAATATTTTCTGGGGCATACTGGGCCCTGACGGGGATTTTAAGCTGTTTTAATTGATCGCTCATGGGGGGATAGATATTTTGATCGGATCCCGTCACATGGTAGCCCGCCTGTTTTAAAAGGCCTGCCAAAGATCCCATCCCCATACCGCAGATGGCTATACAGTGAATTGTCTCAATTTTTTTTGGTAATGATTTCATAAATGGCATCATGGAGTTTTGGGCGAAATCCCTTGATCTGATCATTGTCACGGGTGGGATGGATCCGATTGGTCAATAAAATGACTTGCCAGTCCTTTTCCCAGTCCACCCAAACAGAGCATCCAGTAAATCCCAGATGTCCAATGCTGTTCCTTGAAAAATATTGCCCCGCCTGAGAACAATTCTCCTCCGGTCGGTCCCAACCCAGAGCCCATGGGCGCTGGGGCCCCAAAAAATCCCGAACAAGAGAGGGGGAGATCCATCGATCATCACCCTGATAGGCATGCCTTATCGCCTCGATCAGAGAGATGGCCCCACCTAAGGTCCCAAACAATCCTGCATGTCCCGCCACGCCTTCTAGGAAGGCCGCATGGTCGTCATGAACCTCCCCACAAAGAAGTCGTTGTCTCCAAGGGCAATATTCGGTGGCCACGAATTGTTGAAGCCTTTCTTGCAAAGGAGAATCTTTCCCCAAAAAAGGGGACCTTATTTTTTGATATCCTACTTCTTTAAGATCCAACGGCACCACGACCCTCTCCTGAAACAACTGGTCCAAACTCCTTGAGGTCTCTTGCTCCAAAATAATCTGCAATAGGATAAACCCTAAATCGCTATAAATCCTACTGGTACCGGGGCGGTGTAATAAAGGCTCTTTAAGAATCCAACCCAATAATTCTCTTTTAAGGGCTTCCCGATCTTTTTTCTCACCCTCTTTCCTGAACGCCTCAAAATAGGGCCGCCAGGCCGGCAGTCCTGAGGAATGTTCCAAGAGGTGTTGCAGGGTTATTTCACCATGGAATTTTGTCCCCTTCTCTGAAAACCAGTCTTTTATTTTTCGATCTAGAGAAATCTCCTGTCTGTCCATCAACGACATCACAATACAAGTAGTGGCCAAGGGCTTTGTAAGAGAGGCCCAGTCAAAGGCCATGGTCTTCTGAAGGCGAATTGTCTCAGGTGTCAGACAACCCCACCCATAATAACCCTCATGAACAGGTCGCCCTTCAAGCCCCACCCACAATGCCGCTCCTGGGTAGACCCCCTTTTCAATCCCTTCTTGCATCTTTTGATCAATAACCTTCATGAAATAGGATCGCTATAAAATCGTGATCCCCTTTAAAGGGGACTCAATGGTGGCCATACGACCGATGGGGAGGATGCGAGCACGCCGACAATGCCCCGTGGAGACCTCGGTAAGGATGGGGCCGGAAAAGCCTTTGAAAAAATCCTTTATGAAGCGATAGAAGTCCTTCCTCTGGGACCCTGAAAAAAAACTCCCCAATAGAATACCTCTTACACCCTCTAATTTTTTTGCGAGGCGTAGCTGCGTCAACATACGATCCACTCGATAAAGGGCCTCCCCCCGATCTTCCAAAAAAAGAAGACTCCCATGAGTCTCAATCTCATAGGGCGTCCCCAAGGTACTTACCAAGAGGGAAAGGCACCCCCCCACAAGGGGCCCCTTGGCCCTTCCGGGTTGTAAAACACGGAGACGAGGATCGGAAAAAAAATACGGCCTTTGTGGGTCTTGAAAAAAGTGGAGAAAATCTTTTTTAAAAGAGGTCGCCCATTTTTGAGAAAAATCCGTCGCCACCATGGGACCATGGAGGGAGGGATAACGATACCGAGTCCAAAGGACATTGAGCAAGGGTGTCACATCGCTATAACCCATCACAACCTTGGGTGAACGCCCGATCTGAGACCAGGGGAGGAGAGGGAGGAGACGCATCATTCCATAACCCCCCCGTGCAAAGAGAATCGCCTTGACCCTGGGATCTAAAAAGAGGGCCGCCAATTCTTGGGCCCGCCTCTCATCCGAACGGGCGAGGTACCCCTTCGATTGAAAGATATCTCTTTGAAAGACAGGACAATACCCCCAACTTTTTAATAAGGCCACACCCTTCAGAAAATCCCTCTTGGAAAAGGGGGAACCCGGGGCCGCCAACCCTATAGTATCCCCCGGTAAGACAGGACCGATCCTCTTCAATATATCAGAGTGGGACATTAGCTAGATTTATAATATTTTTGAATACTTAGATCAAATGAAAAAGCCCTGTCACCTTTAAGGTGGCAGGGCCCTCAAAAAACAATCTCATTTCTTAATTAACGTAGTGTGTCAGAAATCTTCTTTAGGCGAGGCTGCCGCAAACTCGCAACCGGAGCGTACACGAAAGTACGTGAGGATTGCGGGTGCAGCGGCAACGAAGTAGTCCCTCTTTATGGGGCAATGAAGCATAAAGAGATTTATGACACACTACACTAGAAACCAAATACGAGATCAAAGGCGTACCGTCGCAGCTCCTTGTTCCGTGTGGCCATTCCGGCCTCTTCCCCATAGGCCGCAAAATCCAATTTGACAAACCTGAAGTCGAGGGTCAAACCCCCTGCAAAATAAAGCTGGTTGGCCCCGATCCGAACAGCGGGGGTCAAAAAGCCAAAATAGCGAGGGGCCTGGAGCTCAAGACCAAAGTGGGCCTTTTTGGGAAAGGTTGAAGACTGATTGAGCTCGCGGATGTCAAAGGCAAAATGGGTCTGAAAATCACCAAACTTGGGATGGACGGCCACCCCAAAACTAATCGACTGATTGGTATCCGGAACAGGGGCGCTAAATCGCGCATTCCCTATATCCTGCCACGTCAGGGCAACGGTGGGCGCCAACCGCTCCAAGATGGCAATATCAAAGTCCGGGACCTTCCCCTTCAAGCCGAGGTCCACCCCAAAACCCGGGGCCCGATTTCGTGGGAGGGCACTGCCGAAATCCCCAGAGTTGGCCAAGACATCGTCTTCAGTGATCACCTGACGGATGGAGAGGCGGTGAAGGACCTTGACGTTTAATCCAGCCTGGATCTGATCCTCCAGAAAACCGTAGGCTCCCCCTACAAACCCCCCAAAGTCAGACCGGGAATCCAATTCAAAGCTTGTAAAGACGCGGTTCCTAAAGGATACCGTATTGCGGCTATCGACGAGGAGCCCTGCTGAAAACCACTTGTGCATCACCATCACCGGGGGCATGTGAAAACTCACGCTCTCAAACTGGCCAATGTGCTGGTTCACAAAGGTCC
>MGSF01000054.1:0-4507 GCA_001798715.1 Deltaproteobacteria bacterium RIFCSPLOWO2_02_FULL_50_16
ACTTGAGAACGGTAAGATTTTTTGGACTAGCAACAGCCCCGACTTTGTGACGATAATAAGTCATACCAAAGCCATGGTACTATCCCAACGAAAAGGGCGGTCTCGAAAGAGGCCGCCCTTTTCAATTTCATATTTTATCAATCAAGGGAACCTCTAAAAACCGCCCAAATGCAAGGCGCCCGCCGAGCGAGGCCCGAGGCGTACTAGACTGTTCGCAGAGCTCACAGTACCTGAGGCATCAGAGATGCTGATCCGAAAGTACGTTGAGGGTCGCGCGAGAAGGGCAACGCCGCAGAGGGGTGGTTTTTAGAGGTTCCCTCAATCAACTTATTCGGCCAAGACCTTTTTCAGCTCCTTCGTCAGCAAAGGAACCACCCGAAAGAGGTCCTCCACAATCCCATAGTCCGCCTTTTTAAAGATGGGGGCCTCCGGATCTTTATTGATGGCCACAATGACCTTGGATGTCCTCATCCCTGCCAGGTGTTGAATCGCCCCTGAAATACCGCAGGCAATATAGAGCTTGGGGTTTACTGTCTTGCCGGTTTGTCCGACTTGAATATCATGAGAGACATAGCCCGAATCGACGGCCGCCCGAGAGGCACCGACAGCACCACCCAAGACATTCGCCAACTCCTCCAACAATTTAAAGTTCTCGGCCGACTTGAGGGAACGTCCCCCCGCCACAACAACTTCAGCCTCCGTCAAATCCACCCCCTGATGAGCTCCTTGGACAACCTCTTTCATACGAGCCCTTGTCTCACCCAATGGAATCACCACAGGGATGACTTGAGCCCCCCCTCCTCTTTCATGAATCGGAAAAGAATTGGGCCTTATCGTGGCCATTTGGGGTGTGGATTCAGGGATCTTGACATCCACAAAGGCCTTACCGGCATAAATAGGTCGCGTCGCCACCAATTTCCCCCCCTCCATCTTGAGATCAGTACAATCAGTCATCAATCCTGTTTTCAAACGAGCCGCCACCCGTGGCAACAGATCCTTTCCCATCGGCCCCGCTACGGCCAAGACAATATCGGGCCGGTGTTCTTGGATGATGTGACTTAAAATCGCGGCATAATTCTCCGTGTTGTATTTCTCCAAGGAGGCCTCAAAAAGCGTAAAAATCTTCTTGACCCCATACTTCCCCAAATCAGAGACGCCTGCGACATGGGAACCTATGACAACGGCCTGGACCTCACCCCCCATGTGAGAGGCCAATTCAGAGGCCTTAGAGGCCAACTCAAAACTGACCTTTTTCAGATGCCCATTTTGATGTTCTGTCAAAATTAAAACATTTCCCATAGTTTTCTCCTTACTTTAGCAATCATATCACCTTCGCCTCTTCACGAAGCAAGCGGACCAATTCCGGCACCACCTGTTCCGCCTCTCCCTTTAAAATTCTTCCTTCGGGCCGTTCCGGAGGGAGGCGATAGTGTGTGACCTCAACCCTGGCCTTTTCACCACCCACAAGATCGGCCGCCTTTAATGTCGTCAGCGGCTTGGACTTGGCCTTCATGATCCCCGGTAACGAGGCATAGCGGGGATTGTTCAATCCCTTTTCTACGGCAATCACCGCCGGCAAACTGACATCGTAGATCTCCTTGGCCCCACCCCCAACGCGTCTGGCGACGACGGCGCCACTACGGGCCTCATTCAATTCTATCTTTTCAACCACCGTCACCTGGGGCCATCCCAAAAATTCGGCCACCATGGGACCGACCTGGGCACAATCATTGTCGGCCGCCTGTTTTCCCACAAAAAGGATATCAAAATTCTCCTTCTCCAAGACACTGGCCAAAATGCGAGCGGTCAAGTAACTATCCACCACCACACCCGCATCATCGATATGAATCCCCTTATCAGCACCCATGGCCAAACCGGTCCGAATCGCCTCCACACAACGAACCGGTCCCAAAGAGACGACAACCACCTCCCCTCCGACTTTCTCCTTTGTCTTCAATCCCTCCTCAATGGCTATTTCATCGTAGGGACTGACAACATACTTAATGCCTGTGGGATCAATACCGGCCCCATTGGCCGCTATCTTGATGTTGGTGGCCGTATCCGGAACCTGCTTGATCAAGACTCCTATTTTCATACCCAACCTCCTTAGGCACTCCCTTGGGGATTCGCCTTCATCCCATTGAGAAACATTTCACACAACTGATCGGCACATTTTTCCAATGTATATTTTTTCTCTTTCATCAAGACCCATTCGAGGGCCATTTCATCCACAGCCCCAAAAATGGCCCTCCTGATAATTTTTGGATTGATCTTCAATGAAAAAACACCCGATTTCTGGCCCTCCTCAATAATCTCTTCAACAACACGAAGATAATCAAAAAACTTATCCGCCTTGTATTCCTTCATAAATTTTGACGACTGTCGGAGTTCCAACTGGATGACATGGGACAAATTTTGATTTTCCTGAACCAAACTAAGATGAAAATGAACAAACCTTTTGAATTTTTCCTCAGGACTCGAAAACTTTGAGAGTTCTTTCTTGCCCTCATGGATAAATTTGTCCATACTATGCTCAAAAATCGAGATCAAAAGGTCCTCTTTACTCTTAAAATAGAGATAGATGGTCCCCTCGGCCACACCTGCCGCCTCCGCCACATCGGCGATTTTTGAGTGAAAATATCCCTTTTGAGAAAAGATCTTCGTCGCCGCCTCGATAATGCGGGCGTGTTTGTCGACCTCACGCGGTACCTGAACCATAAACAACTCCTTGCCGGATGAATGAGTGCTCATTCGCTCCTAACACCCCCTCCTTAGCGAGTCAATAAAAAATGAATCTTATTCATTTTGAAAAAAAAGAGCGCCCGTCAATACCGGGAGGAACCCTTCGACCCAGGGCCTCCACAAGGGTGGAAAAGACGTCTACGGAGCGAATATATTGAGGTGTTTTTGGAAGATTGCTGCAAAAAGGGATGGCCATATGCTCGCGATCGAGGGAGCCATGGGAGGCCTTGTGCTCTGGACTCTCAAAGCGCCTCCTCAAGTCATGACCCCTCTTGGCCGAAATAACGAGATCCCCTGTACGGGGGGAGTGAAAAATCTGGAGGAGCTGGGCCAGGGCATCCGGATAGCGGGACTCATAGGTCCTCTCCAGGCCCTCCCTGTCCGTCATGATCTCGGGCAGGGGAGGGTAGTCGAACGGATCCTGATCCAAGATCTCATAACGTATATGTCCTTCTTCCTGGGCGATCACGGCCTGGCCACGTCGACTCATGACACGGATCTTCCCTTGGGCCTCCTGACACGTCACAAGGTCCACACTCTCCTCGGAAATGAGCCCCTTTAAGACATCACCGGCCACCTCCTTCAAGAGAGGGTAATTTAAGCGCCCCGCCCATCCGTGGGGCCCCTTGAAGTAGACATGCCCCATCCCATTTCCCGAAATCATGCTCGCCGCTTCAAAGCCCGTCTTAAAAATCTTCGGATAATAAAAGGTCTTCCGTCCTGTGGATTCCAAAAACCCCCCCAAACCAAAATGGGTATGAGTACTCGAAAGACCATGATCGCTCACAATCATGATGAGCGTCTCCTCATACTCCCCCCTCTTCCTCAATAAATGGATGACCTCCCCCACGGTGTCATCAATCACCTGATAGCTCTTGATGGTCTGCTCATGAAAGGGATCGGCAATATGAGAATACTCATCCACGCCGGGAAGAACGGCAAAGATAAATTCGACATCGTCCTGAATGGCTCTGAGAAGTTTTTCCCGAGCCGCCTTATCAATGAGCGTCCAGTGATCGGTGAGATAGGCATAATACCAATACCATATGCGCCAAAATTTGCTCCGGTTACCGCGAAAGCTCACCCCTTTGTTAATGGGACTAAAGATATTGACCGAATTGGGGATGAGATGAAAGATCGTCTTCAGACCCGGCGTCATATCAGAGCCCATGAGATAGGACTCAAAACCGACATAACTCCGAAAACGTTTTCTCGAAAATAACTTCCTGGCATAAACATCCTTATTAAACCAACGTATCCCGGGCACATTACAGGTACCTGGATAACATCCATTGACAAAGGGCATGTAGGCCGGTCCTGTCGTCGATGGAAAGGCTGAAAGGGCCGTCCGAAAGCCCCCCTTCTCAACCAGTTCTTTTTGAATGGTGGGCAGCGCTCCTGCTTTCAATAATTGCTGAAAGAGGTCGGGACGGGCCCCGTCCGCTAAAATAAGAATGCACTTTTTATATAAACCCATGTGTGGCTATGGCGACGTCCCCACTCTTCGTTCATGATCCTTGATGAGATCTTTGAGCTTCACCTCCATGCGTCGCATTAAATCTGGAAAACCATCTTTTCGGATAATGGCATCAAACTGATAACGATAATTATCAAGAAGCGAGGCATCATCGACAATGACATCATAGATCCTCCAGGACCCCTCCGCCTCTTTAATCATCTTATAATTCAGCCCTATCTTTAAGGCCTCCGAGGGAATATTGACATAACTCATGACCATGGCCTGGTTTTTGTCCTCACTCAGATA
>MGSF01000054.1:4520-9128 GCA_001798715.1 Deltaproteobacteria bacterium RIFCSPLOWO2_02_FULL_50_16
AGGCTAACAAATTTTTCCTGATCCGCCGAGGCGATATCCTGCCAGTGATCGGCCAAGGCCAAGCGACACAGGCGACGGATATCAAAGGTGCCGTAAAGGACCTTTTTTTTGAGCTCCGCATTAAACTGGACTTCTTGAGACGTCCTGGGACCGATGACATACTGATCGAGCAGCTTGTCGAGGTCCTGAATCGCCCGCGTGGGGGTACCTTCCGGCGACAGGTTTTTTGCGGCCCAGAGGGGGGACAAAAAAACAACAAAGACCACAAGGGTCAAAAACAAACCATAGCGCCAAAATAACTTCATGCCGTCACTCCTTCTCCGGGGCCAGTTCCGGAATCCTGCCCAGCTTTTCATCCAAGGTCGCCATCGCAACATTGTAGTCAAAAACAGCCTTGAAATATTCTCCGCGCGTCTTCAGGAAGGAAGAAATCGCATCCACCAGATCCTTGGGGTCGGCCAGGCCTATGTCAAAATTGCTCTGCGTCAGAAAGAGGAGCTGACGGGACAATTTCTGGGCCTGCTCCGTTCTCTCGATATCTGATTTGGCCTTCTTGACATCCAAGTAGACCTTCTTGACCTCTAAAATAATCCCCTCTTCAGCCAATTCCCTCTGAATCTCGATCTTATAGACCTCCGAACGTGCCTGTTTGATCTTGGAGGTGCTCCCTGCAAAATCAAACGTCCCCTTGAGACGAAAACCAATCCCCGCCCTCTTGAAATTAAAGGGGCTCAAAAAATCATCCGTCACCGTCACGCCCGTCATATAGGGGGCATGCCCCAGCTCAAAAAAGGCCCCCACCCCCAGATCAGGATAACGGTTTTTTTTCTCGAGATAATACTGTTTTTTCTTCACACTGTGCCCGATATCCAGGAGCTTGAGATCGGGACGATTCTCCACGGCCTCCGTGCTATAGATCTGAAAATCCTCCAGACGTTTCGAGACAGGCCGCAGTTTGTCTCCTTTGATATCAAAACGAATAGAGCGATCAATTCCCAGCTGCATCCGCAGGGCCTCTTTGGCCAAGACACTTTTCTGATCCGATTCCTCGATCCGGCTATCCACCTCAGAGAGAAAGATCTTGAGTTTGAGCAATTGGAGGGGATCCGTTCCCCCTTTTTCCTCACGTTTTCGAATCTCCTTTTCGACTTCTTTATGTGCGCCTTTCAAGAGATGGCGTATCTCATCCGCCAATAAAATCCCGTAGTACAACTGCCTGACCGTCGAGGCAATCTCCACCCTCTTTTTTTCCCGATTAATCGATTCGGCGGCGATCCCCTCACGGGCCATGGATTGGGCCAACGAGAGCTTGCCAAAAGTGGACAAAGGGGCCCCCACACCCAATTTGAATCGATTAAAGATCGTAACGTCCCCCGTAAAAAAATCCTCTACGGCATTATCGACATTTCTGGGGACGGGGGCGATATTATATTCGTACTCGATGACCGGTTTGCCAATACGTCTCGCCTCATTGAGTTTTTCCTGGGCCACCTCCTCTTGATAATCGAAGACGCGCAGCTGCCCATTGTAGGTAAAGGCCCTCTTCAGACAATCCTCAAGACCGAGTCGCAGGACGGAGGGGGACTTTGGGGACCATTCGTCGGCCACCCTCTGGGGGGCTGTGACAATCTTCTCCTCTTTGCCATCGTCACCCTCCCCAAAATCCCTATCAAAGGCCACGAGTAGAGGGGGACATAGGGTCGCCACACAGGAAAAAATCAGGAGAGAGATAATAAGCTTTTTCATATTACAAGTCAGTTCATTAATTTCTATTCATAAGACCTGACAGTACTATCCCTCTCCCTATTATAGTTTATTAAGGTAGGGATGGCCCCTTACCTTCATAAATATAATATAGAGAGGGGCTAAGGAGAATATGAGACATTTTACTTTTTCAATGTATAGTGGAATATGAACTCCTTAGTAAAACGCCCAAAAAGAGGGAAATATGATTACTGAATGCCCGGGCACAAAGCAAGAAAATAATAGTGGAAAAAACTTCTAACCGTTTGAAGATATTGGAGAAATCACATGTTACCGCGAGAAGAGTCTAAGATCGGCCGGTTTTAAGGGGAGTGTAAAATAAAAATGGGCCCCTTTTTGGGGCCGGGACTCCAGCCAGATCCGCCCCCCATGAATCTCGACGATCTTTTTGGCGACGGACAGACCCAGACCCGAACCCTTTCCGCCCCGACACAGCCCCCCATCCACCATCCAAAAAGGTTCAAAAATACTGTCATGATAGCGCTTGTCCACCCCCAGACCCGTATCACCCAATTCGACCTGGAGCCTATCTCCCAGGCGATGGGCAGAGATCACAATCCTTCCCTGATGCGTATAGCAAACGGCATTATCCAAAAGCTTTTGAAAAACGACCTGTATCTTTGAGACATCCCCATACACATAGGGGACGTTTTCCGGTATCTCCATTTCAATGCTGGTCTCCTGCGACTGGGCCGTCTTCGAAAAACTGGGCAGCAGGTCCGATACCATTTGATGGAGGTTGATTTTCTGGATATGAAGTTGATCGGCTGTAGCTTCTAGTTGGGAAATATCCAAAATGGTCTCGAAGAGGTGCCTCAGTTTCTCCCCGGAATGAGAAATGATCTCGACACATTTTTTCTGCTCCGCCGTCAGCAGACCCACATCCCCATCCATGAGAGATTGGGACATCCCCAAAATACTACTTAAAGGTGTCGAGAGGTCATGGGTGATGTTATTGACAAACTCAGTCTTCAAACGATTGAGGTCCTGGAGCAAGACCTGTTTTCTAATCAGCTCTTCATTAAGAGAGGCATGGGAGAAGATGAGGGTCAATTCGCTCAAGACCCAATGGAGGGCCTCATATTCCCGGTCATCATAGTCACGACCATCGACCTTGGGGCCGAGGGCCATAAAACCGATGATATCCATTGGCCCCTTGAGGGGAATCACCAGATGGGCCTTGAGCTCCATATAATACTTAAAGAGTTGTGCCCGATCCTCATTATAGCGGGGATCCGCCAAGATCTCCGATTTGCTCACGATCCCCTCTTGCCCCTTGAGCCATTCCCCAAAAAAGGAGTGGGACGGTAGGGCCACCAAGAGGGGGGGATGAAAGGCGGCGACCTTGAGGCTCCACTGATCGCTGGGGGCATGGTAGAAAAAGAGGGAGGCCCCCTGGGCGGCCACCATACGGCAGACGACCTCGACGGCTTCCTGGTAGAATTGATCCTGTGTCTTTTCGAGACGGACCTTCTGGAGGTGTCGGAGGACGGACTGATAGTCAATCCGTCCCCGTCGAAAGATGGAGGCCAACAATGGTCGCGCCATAGACAAATCCCTTCGCATTACAGCGCCCCACCGTAACCCTCGGAAATTCAGGATTGGATATTTAAATTAATTGTACTGAAATACGAAAGAATCGGCAATGGGTTTGTTGAAAAGGTCAAAAAAGAAACTGAAACACGCCACCCACCACGAGACCCGCCCCAGTGCCGGCCGCACCCATCCCCATCGTATTGGGATTGTAAGTATTATAGGGACTATCTCCGGGCCCCTGTCCCGGGAGGATATGGGACACATCTTCGTCACCACCGCCCCGGGGATTGGGTTGCAAGAAGAAGGGGAGACTCCCCCCCACACCAAGAACCAGACCCAGACCAATTTGAACTCCATCCGCCGCATCATTTCCAGCAGATAATCTGACAATCCCCGGCACACCATTGCCGAAGAGAAGGATGCCGGATGAATACATATTGGGATCATGCCTCGTCGCCCCAGCGATTCCCAGGGCCAAACCGCCGACGGCCCACAGGATTGCATTGGCCCAGGCAACACCTGTAGGGGCATGTTCTATAAAACGCTGCATATGATAGGTGGCCATCCCCCCATTCAAGATGGAATTCATCCCCACAAGCATGAGGGCATCCGTCGATTTGCCGGGGATATCCTGGACACCGGTGGCCAGATTGGCATTGACCATCGAAAACATGACGGTGTGGATCGCCGCCTGATTGGCATGATAGCGCCACAGGGCGCCGTCGACATTGGCAATGAGGGTTTCGACCTCTTGATTCAATCGAGTGATAGTTTCATTGACCTCACGCCACTCGGCCATGACGGCTTGAATATCCGGATGGGTACTCGCCCCTAACAAGCTCATTCCTTCCCTTTGAAGCGCTTCTTGCTCCACTCGGAGCGCCGCCAATTCAGTCCTTTCCTCATCACTCATACTCTCAGGACCATTGGAGGGTTTTGTCGACAAGGCCATAATACGCGGTGCCACTTCACCCAAACGCCTCATCACCACATCCAACCTGGTAATATCCGTCCCCGCCGTACCAGGATCACGGGCCAAACGCGCCACTGTACTCCGCATCCTGTCAGTGACCTCCATCATGTGACTGTGAGCGGTATCGAGTTCCCGTCGTTTTTGGGCCAGGATCGTCTCCCCCGTCTCCGTATTACCGGGGACCCAGGAAAAACTGACTGTTGCCACGAGGCTATAAGGGGCCGGCGAGGCCGTGGGGGTATGCAAGGCCACCTCCTGATCGACCCCCATGGTTAAACGAAAAGGGCCATCCAAGAGACGAAAACCATAACGCGCATAGAGACTGGCCTCAAAAT
>MGSF01000054.1:9168-10387 GCA_001798715.1 Deltaproteobacteria bacterium RIFCSPLOWO2_02_FULL_50_16
ATCGACGGCATTATAGCGAAGCCGGAGTCCCGCCTCCTGGTCATAACCCCTTAATTGAGTCCAGGCCAGCCACGCCGGGAGGTCGAGGGCCGTCTCCCCATCAAAGGCATGGAGATCCAAAAAGTAGCTCATCAAGGGGATCTCCGGGGCCCGATCGAGGATCATGTGCTCCGCCCCAAAGGCAAGACCGAAGAGGTCATAACCGCATTGGCCCTGGGCATTGAGGCGCCCCCCCCAAATCGGTGGCACGAGAGGCAGGGCCGTAACGCGAAAAAGATAATTGAACTCCCCGGAGAGCTCTAATCTTCGAAAACTACAACCAGGGAGTGTCGCTGAGGCCCCAGTCCCCGCCGTCGCTGGATCGGGCGTGACGGGGTCCCCGCCCTCAATAGCCAGGGTTGTCCTGCCAATCGTATCGACACCGGGTAAATGATCAAAGGGTCCCATAAGTTTCTACCTCACTCCTTATCCGCCACCCCCAGCATCGGGAGAACCCGATCCGGCATCGGCGCCACCGGCGCCCGGATTCCCCGGGGATCCTTGAGGCAGTTCAATCAAGACACCGTCTCTGTTAATAATCTCCGCCGTCATCCGATAAGGACGGCCGCGAACATCCGTACAAATTCCATCCGTCTCCGGACACATCTCAAACTGGGCCGTGACGGGGACACCATGACCGGCCGGGGTAATATCGACCCCGATGCGGGGGACATCGCTAAAGAGGAGCATGTTCTCGCTATTTCCCTCCCAATCCATCTGACCCGGCTGATAACCGATGAGGTTCGTGGCCAACGGGTTATTGGGATCACCGGGATAAGCGGGGATCATGAAATAGACCTGGAGTCCGGCCTTATTGGGACTGGCATCCCCCGAGACCAGGGGGCTGTCATTGCCGGCCACGGTATTAAAGAGGTCCATCACAAACTGGTGTTCGTGGGGGGGATCATAGACGATCTCTGCCCAATATCGCGTACTGATATTAAAAGGATATTCTATCCCATCATCCCCGACGTAGCGAAACTCAGGAACAGTCCCCCAAACTGGCCCCTCCCCCCCGTGGTAATAACTGATTGGAAAACCGCCGGCCCGCCATCCAATTGCGGGATTTTGCTGGCTGAATTCCGGGGGCAGGACCCCATTTACCAGAACATCCGTCAAGGGGGGCGGGACACTGGCCCAATAGCCCCCCATCCGGACACGAACGGCCGTACTCGCAATG
>MGSF01000055.1:0-4328 GCA_001798715.1 Deltaproteobacteria bacterium RIFCSPLOWO2_02_FULL_50_16
AAGTCAGCCGTATCCAATACAAAAAATTAAAACGAGACTAATCTGTAGTTCCATTTATTATTTTTATTTTCTCAAAATGATAATTTATTGTCTTTTTTGACAGCACATCAATAAGACAATTCAAATAAGTCAACGAGTTAGCAAAATATTTTTTGGCATACCAATTGCAAGCTTATCATAGGATGAACATCAAAAGTCAAATACGTCCCTTGATCGCTATTCTAACGTTATCTTTGATCCTCTTTTCAATCCCTCTTTTTGCAAAAGTGGCAGGCACAAAATGTCAAGGGATTCAAGTGGACGACAACAATCCCTGTACAAATGATAAATGTCTCGATGGTAAGGTTTACCATACCAACAACTTTAATCCCTGTAACGACAACAATGGCTGCACGATCAATGATATTTGTAAAAATGGAAGATGCGAGGGAACTCTCACCAAGAAATGTCCTGTGGGAACCAAGTGCAATATTCGCGGCGTTTGTCAGGCGCAGACAAAGAACCCCGCTCCTGCCCCGAATAATTCTTCATCCTCTCTCCAGGATCAATGCCCTTTAGATCCTAATAAAACAGCCCCGGGGATTTGCGGCTGCGGAAAATCAGATCTCAACAAAGACTGTTCTGAAGACTTGATAGCTCCCCGCCTTACTTTTGTTTTTCCGATGAGCGGCATGCAAGAGGTTCCTCTTAATTCCATCTTCGTCTTTGTGTTTACAGAAGAAATGGATCCTTCGATTTTCAGTGAAATCAAGGTCAGTCAAGGGTCTACACCCGTTTTGGGGGAAATGAGTTTTTTAGGAAAAGTGGCACGCTTTAAACCCAATAGCCCTCTGAGTCCAAACACAAAATTCACCGTAACCGTAACCCCCTTGGTGAAGGATCTGGCTGGCAACCCCTTGGAGAAAGAGGTCTCCTGGAGCTTCACAACAGGGGCTGTCAATGATATGAGCCTTCCTTTGATCAAGTCCGCTGTTCCTTCCAATTTGGAGGGCAATGTCCCTTTAAACAGAGCTGTTTTGATTGAGTTTAATAAAGTCATCGATCCGGCTTCAGTGAATGCAAACAATTTTGTTTTGGAAGGTAGTGGAACCCCAATTCCCGGGACGGTCGGTTATGCGGGGAATATGATCTTGTTTCGGCCCCTGATCCCTCTCACTCCCAACTCTTCCTATCAATTCAAAATGGCCAATGCTGTCCTGGATGTTTTCGGCAATGCATTGAACTTGGGCAAGGACATTAACTTCACAACAGGTACCGCTACAGAGAACACGGCTCTTGGTGTCGGGTTAATGGCATCCAATGCAGGACAACTTCCAGACCCCTCGCAACCAATTGATGTTATGAGGTCCTTTAACAACTTCTGTGATCCCCTGTTGGCGAACTCAATGAATTATTCTATGTCAAAATTGATTCTCAAGGGTGATGGATCGAAGGTTGAAAAGCCGGTGCCTGGTATTGTCACTTTTATCATTGCGCCTTTCTCGGCTTGGGTTCTTGGGAAATCAATACTGCATTTTCAGCCTTTTGGTTTACTGGAACCCAATACAGAATACAAAATGGTTGTCAGTACCCAACTCACCAGCTTGTCGGGACTCCCCCTGGCCGGTTTAGTTGAATGGACTTTTAAGACAAAAAAAGGATTAAATGATCCCATTATTTTGGAAAATCTAGATCCTCCTCCTGAATCCTTGTCCCTGCCCGAGCACCAAAAGTTAAGAGACTTTGTTCAGTGGATGAGAGACAGGGGATATCCAGAAAATATCGTTTCCAAATGGGTTTTGGACTACATGAATCCTTTATTCCACAGCCTGTTGAAATCCGAGATAAATTTTGGCTCGCCATTTTATCCCCCTTTGAAAATTCGTTTTGTAGATCTTATTCCGACAGATCCAGGATCTGAGCCCAGTCCTATTGATGTCGCAGAGACGGAAGAACTTTTTCGAACAACTTTTGGCATGACAGTCAAGATTGTTTATCAACAGTATCCTGTGAATTATGAACAGTCCTTTGGGGCGTTTTTAACAGGGACATGTCAAGACAATTACTATTATGGGACAGAGCCTTACGATTGTCTTTTCTATAAGGATGGTGATGCCAATATGGGCTCATCATGGATCAAACAGCACTGGAATGAGATTCTTGCCGCAGAACCTACTTTTCCAACGACACATTCCTTGGTACGGGCTGCTATTGCAGAAATTAATGGTGTGCCCACGAAACCAAACCTAAGTGCCGCACTTGGAGGTTATGAGTATGCGTGTATTGACTCGGATGTGCCCTCACTAGAGGCTCCCCTCAAGAGTTTTGGGACGACCGCTCACGAGTGGGGTCATACCTGGGGGCGTGGACATTCTGCCACTTCTAATTATATTCCCTTTGGAACATGGGGTCTCTTATCCTACTCGTGTAATCCTAAAGAGAAGAGAAGCGGCGATCTCCCTCTTATGCCAAACCCCCTTGAAGCCTATAAATTAGAACCTAAAGGCGGTTTTGAATTCCCTGAATTGATTTTGGGGGAGGCCTATTTTGAGAAGTTAAAGTCGTATCCGGCTTGCGAAATACCCTTCAGCCTCACTCCAGATCCCAAGCTTGCCCTCAGTTATAATGTAAATACCATTGAAAATACGGTTGTTGTCAATAGCAAGAATACGGGAAATATTCCACTCTCCTTTGTCCCCATCCAGGTCGACCTTACTGCTTGTGGATCAGGAGTGCTAGAGCAAACATTAAATTGGATTAATGTGGGAGATGAAAAAAGTAGTAGTTTCCCTGTCAACATACCACTGCAAGGGTGCCTTGATAAAATCGAGATAGACCTAGGCATCAACAGCATCGGCAAAATTGAATGAAGGGTCAGGTTTTAAAATTTGGGGACATAGTAGGGATTTTATACCCCATGGGGGCGGAGGTTTTTCCCGGCGACCCAGCCGGAAGACCATGCCCATTGCAGGTTATAGCCGCCGAGCAGGCCGGTGACATCAAGCACCTCGCCGATAAAAAAGAGACCCGGCCATTGCTTGGATTCCATGGTTTGGGAGGAAATTTCCTCGGTCTTCACCCCACCCCTTGTGACTTCGGCCTTGTGATACCCGGCGGTCGATTTTGGAATGAAGTGGAATTTTTTAAGCAGACCTGTCATCTGCGCATAATCCGCCTTGGAGAGATCCCCCATCCTTTTCTCGCCTAATTTTGTTGGGACCAAGAGTGCCGCGGCCAGTCGCTTACTCATTATGGAAGACAATAGGGTCAGCAGAGTTTTTTTTGCATCGGTTCTTTTTTTCTGATCAAGCCATGCATGCCAATCAGCCATTGCTGGCAAAAAATCGATGAGGATCTGATCTCCGGGAGACCAAAAGAGGGAGCCCTTTAACGCCGCTGGGCCGCTCAGGCCGACATGGGTCAATAAGATATTTTCGGTAAAGGACCGGCGGCCGCAGGTGAGCCTTGCCTCAAGCGAGATCCCCTCCAGCCCCTTCAACCGCTGTCGATCTGAATCGGAGAAGAGAAACCCATCCAGTGCCGGATAGAGCTTAGTGACTTTATGCCCGAACTGTTTGGCCAATCGATACCCGAAATCGGTCGCCCCCAATTTCGGGAACGAAAGCCCGCCAGTGGCCACAATCAGATTTTTGGCCGTCGCTGTTTTATCGTTATAACAGACCGAAAAAAAACCATCTCGATGTGATACTGTGCTGACTTTGGCGCCGGTGACGAGGGTGCAGTCCGGAGAATCGATTTTCTTCAGCAACATATCGAGGATCGCACGCGCGCCCTGCTGACAAAAGAGCTGCCCCAAGGTCTTTTCATAAAAAGGGATCCCGGCCTCTTCGACCATTTGAATGAAATCATCCTGGGAAAATTGGTGGAGGGCCGATTTGCAAAAATGGGGGTTTTCGGAGACGAATTCATGAGGTGTGACGCTCCGATTAGTGAAATTGCAACGTCCGCCACCGGAGGTCAGGATCTTCAGTCCCGGTTTGGCATTGGCCTCCAGGATAAGGACCGATTTGCCGCTGTCGAGGGCCGCCCCTGCGCTCATCAATCCCGCCGCCCCTGCACCGATGATGATTGCATCCATAAAATCTCTACTATGTCCCTTCTTTCAAAATTACCCGACTTAGGGAATAGAAACACATGCCTATCTGTAGATCTGGGGACATAGTGAGCTGACCCGGGTTTTCCGGATTTTTTTGTGCCCCCTCCGCTTACGCTTCGGGGACTCAAAAAATCTGGTCGCTCCGGCGACGCAGGGCCGCCGGAGCTCCCGATTTTTTGTGAGCCGCCCGGGGTTCGAACCCGGGACACCTGCCTTAAAAGGGCAGTGCTCT
>MGSF01000055.1:4364-8415 GCA_001798715.1 Deltaproteobacteria bacterium RIFCSPLOWO2_02_FULL_50_16
ACCTGCCTTAAAAGGGCAGTGCTCTACCAACTGAGCTAGCGGCCCACTGGGAAACAGTGACTTATTGTTCACCTTCGGTGAACTGCCTGTCGAACACTTTCCTTCGGAAAGGTTCAAATACATAGAAAACAAACGAACAAAGTTGGGACCTGATGGTCCCTACTTTGTCGTGCGTCCCCAACGGGATTTGAACCCGTGTTGCCGCCGTGAAAGGGCGGCGTCCTTGGCCTCTAGACGATGGGGACCTGTTTTTAAGGCGTCGGATCCTAACAAAGTGCCTCATCGGTGTCAACTTGATGATTCCTCGATGATTCCTCGAAGGTCTCCTCATCACCTTAAAATAATCAGTCGATCGAGCAGGGTCTTGGGAAGGTATTTTCGGCAGGCCGTTTCGATATCCTCGCGGTTATATCTTAGGGAAGTATGGATCATGATGACGGTCTCGCTCTCGATCTTTTCGGCATGATCCTGCCAGTCGAGGATATGCGTATGGCCAAAACGGCGCACCTTTTCATAGTCTGACTTGTCACTGAAAAAGGAACACTCCATGATGAGGTGGCGGGCCTTGACTGCCTCGGTCTCAAAAAACTCCCATTTCGAATCCCCTGAATAGGCCAGAAGCGGTTCGACCACTTTTTCTTCGACCGAAAGTCCCTGTCTTTTGGCCTTGATGATCTCGGCCTCCGTCCTGCCCTGAAATTCATTTTTAAGCCGGTGTTTGTGATGAGAGACTAAGTACCCCGTGGCCGGTGTGCAGTGAAAGGAGGGGAGCGCCCTGATAAAAAAATCGTTTTTGATGTGGACGGGGGTGTCCGCCGTCTTCAGGATGTATTGGATCTCGGTCTGGGAAATCGATTTGAGATGGCTCAAAAAACTTTCACTCTCATCAAATTTTTCATACGGGACGATGATCTGGAGAGGAGGATGGGTGTGAAGACAGCGCAATCCCAGGATGGAGGCGAGCCCCCCTGAGTGATCCAGGTGCCAGTGGGACAGAGCCACCGTATTCATTGAAAAGGCAAAATCGGGGGCACGTCCCGTGTCAAAGGCAAGACTCCATTGGGGAATTGCGATCAGTGTTTCAACGCCGGAGATCGTCCGGCCGATTATTTTAAACTGCTTACAATCGATCTCAAGATAGGGATCGTGGACGATGGTGGGGTGGGGGGTGGCGAATTGCATTTATTCGGAAAATTCCTCCGATGTGTAGCGTTCTATCGTGATCTTGTCCGACCAGTAGTGGGGGGGGAGTCCTGCCTTTATCTTTAGTTGGTCCAAGAAGGCCCGGGGGGTGGGGAGTGATTTCCAGACGGAGGGGAGAAAGGTTCCCCGGTGAAAATTTTCGGACAAAATAAGACCGTCGATCCCAGGACGGATTTTTTGCAGAAGATCTTCTTCAGAGGTGAAGTCGATGGGAGTGGATTTTGAGAGAATCGAGATGGAGATCGTGAGGTCGAGGAGCTCCTCGCGGGTGATGGGGGAAAAACGGGGATCCCGAAAGGCCGCTGCGTAGGCATTTTCGGCCACATCGATGATCAAAGGGCGGGTGGCCTCCAGCATGCCGATGCATCCCCGCAGGTTTTTTTTGTTGTAAAGGGTGACAAAGGACGCCTTGTGTCTTCGAAGCTCTTCGGGGAGATCCCCCGCGCCGACAGGCAGGGGCTTGTGATGATTGAGGCCGTGAAGAATGGATTGACGGGCCGTTTCAAGCAGGATTTTTTTATGATCATCAATAAAAGCCATAAGCCCCGTATCCGACCACGCGGTTTTTGTCGCCCGCTGTGTCGCCTGAATTTCTCAAATCAAGTCTTCTTCCCTTGAGTTTGTGGTCCAGGGCGGCCAGCAAAAATCCACAGACGGGAAAATGACCACAGGCCTGGTTGTCCCGAATGTCCTGAAAACGGAGTTCCTCGATGGCCTGGGAGCATGACTGATCCATCCGCCGAGCCGTCTCGTAATCTTGATAATGACTGAGATCCGTGCTGATGACGATAAGGGTTTCAGGACCGCCCCAGAGCTGATCGAGGACATGGGCGATCTCCTGGGGAGGGGTGTGACCGACGACCAAGGGAATGAGGTCAAAATCATCGAGGACCTCCTGAAGAAAGGGGAGATGGAGCTCCAGACTGTGTTCTTGTTGATGGGCCTCGTCGGAGAACTGGACCTGGGGGAGTTTGGCGATATTTTTTATACCTTGCCGATCGATATCGATTTTTCCCAGTGGGGTTTCAAATTTTTCCGCGGTGGAGGCGGCCAATCCATGTAAAAAGACGTGATGGGAAGGACCCAGGAGAATCACCTTTTTGATTTGTTTTCTCTTGGGGGTCAATGTGGCGTAGGCGGTGGCGGCGATGGGGCCCGAATAAATGGTGCCGGCATGGGGCCCAATGAGGGCCTTGGGAGGAGGGGCGGGGTTCTTGACCTGTTGTAAATATTTTTGTATTTCTTGATGAAGGGCCTCTTTCTCCCCCGGATAAAACATCCCAGCGACGGCGGGTTTGCGAACCATCATGAGGGGGGAGTTTACCCCTTTTTTTAAGAGATGCAAGGGGGTTGCGAAATGAGGGCTTAAGTGTTTAGGTACTATTATGGATACTGTCCCTACAAAATATTGGCATCTCTTGGATGATGGACGCGTCCAGTGTGATGTCTGTCCCAGAGAGTGCAGGCTTAAAGAGGGTCAGCGGGGGATGTGTTTTGTCCGGGCCCGCGAAAAAGATCAGGTGGTCCTCACCACCTATGGGCGGTCCAGCGGTTTTTGCGTGGACCCCATTGAAAAAAAACCCCTCAATCATTTCCTGCCCGGTACCCCCATCTTGTCCTTTGGGACGGCCGGGTGCAATCTGGCCTGCTGTTTTTGCCAAAACTGGGATATCAGCAAATCCCGTGAGATGGAGACATTAGCCGATGAGGCCTCCCCTGAGAAGATTGCCCGGGTGGCCTCCGAGCTCCAGTGCCGTTCGGTGGCCTTCACCTACAATGACCCCGTTGTTTTCATGGAATACGCGATCGATGTCGCCAAGGCCTGTCACGCCGTGGGGGTCAAGACGGTGGCTGTCACGGCGGGGTATATGTGTTCTCGGCCCCGAGAGGAGTTTTATCAGTCTATGGATGCGGCCAATGTGGATCTCAAGGCCTTTAGCGAGGATTTTTATTGGAGGCTGACCAAGGGGCACCTCCAGCCGGTCCTGGACACCTTGATCTATCTTAAAAAAGAGACCAAGGTTTGGTTTGAGATCACGACCCTGCTCATTCCCGGGGAGAACGATTCGGAGAAAGAACTCAATCAATTGTCGGAATGGGTGGTTGGGGCCTTGGGTCCGGATGTCCCCCTGCATTTTAGCGCCTTTCATCCGGATTATCGGATGTTGAACAAGGGGGCCACGCCCTCGGAGACGCTGACTCGGGCCCGCCAGATCGCCATCAAAAATGGGGTCCATTACGCCTATACGGGAAACGTCCACGACAAGACGGGGGAGAGCACCTATTGTCATCAGTGCGGGCGAATCTTGGTGGGCCGGGATTGGTATGAACTCAGCGACTGGAATCTGACCGATCAAGGATGTTGCCGGTCGTGCGGGACGCCCTGTGCCGGCGTCTTTGACGGCCCCTCGGGGGATTGGGGCTCCCGTCGTCTGCCGGTTCAATTCCAATCAACTTCCTGATGACCCCTGACCAAGCGCTCCCCTTCATGCCAGAAAAAATCAACGGTCTTAGAATGGTACATGTCCTGTCTCTTGTAGACGGCAAATCCCAGATCCATTTTTTTTATCTTTCGACAAACCCTTTCATAATCCCCCACCGGGGGCTTGAGAAAATGGGCATTGGGAAGCCCGCCCTTTCCTAAGGGGATGAATTGATAGAGGTGCCAGGCATGAAGGGTGTGATAGGGCTGGTTGTAGGTCTTAAGATACAGGGCCAGATTTTCAAGATCGCCAATATTAGTTTGAGTGATGACGGTGGAGAGGGTGACGGAGCGTCGGGCCTTTTTGAGGGTTTCCAGGCGGTCAAGGATGATGGCGTGATGTGTTTTGTTGTAGAATCTCATTCC
>MGSF01000056.1 GCA_001798715.1 Deltaproteobacteria bacterium RIFCSPLOWO2_02_FULL_50_16
GGCAATGCGCTCGCCTCCATGCGTCTTATGATGCATCCTGAGGCCCAGGGGCGTCTCGTGACGATACGGCGCGGGGATCGTCCCAAAAATGCCCCGGGACTGAGGGATCACCGAGTGACCCTCCAATACGACAGGGCCCTGACACGGGAGCATTATGAAGGGCCCCACAGGCGGGCCCATGACCGCGTGGTTGCCGTGAGGAATCTCTTAAGAGAACGTGCCGAGGCTCAAGCAGGGCTGCATCGAGGGGCCAGGGCAGAATTGACGGGGCTTTATCGGGGTCTTCGGGATCAGCGCCCGGATCTTTCCAGGGTGGAGATCGATAATGCCTTGAGGCTTTTGGAGGGAAACCGTGACATTGCTGCAGATGCCGATTTTGAGATGTTGGAGGTCGTTGCCCGACGCCTTCCTGAAGGGGATGCCCTGAGAGGGGATCTCGATAGCCGCATTACGACCCTTCACCAGAGGGACGCGGTCGAGGCCCATGGGGATGTGGCCCCAAGGTCTTCCCGTTCTCGAAAATCGGGGGGTCCTGTGGCGGTCTTTAAACGCCTTGGACGACTGGCGCGTATTTTTCCTCGTCTTCAGGCCGCGGGACAGGCGATCGGAGTTTCGTCCCAGCATTTTGTGGGTGATCTCTTAAGACCGGAACTTGAAGGATGGCGTCTGGCCCGTACACTCCTCCCTTGGCACGATGGCCGGCCCTCCCTTGACGGGTGGCGTCTCATGGCCCTGGGCCGCCATATGGTGGGAGAGAGGACGATTGATGACCCTGTGAAGTTGGCGGAGGCTTATGGGGCCGCCGGTGAGTTTTTATGGAGACGGTATGCGACCCGGGCCCTTGATGGTGCCATTCATGACGAGAGGATTACCCTCAAACATCGGGCAGAGATCGAGGCCAGACACAATGAATTGTTAAGGGATGTCGATGTCTCGGCCCGACAAATGCGTCGGGTCATTCGTAGCGGGGCCCAACTCTTTTTGGCCGGGCGTGATTTCTGGAATGAGGGACGCGCCTTTGTAAATGGCCTTGAAGGCCTGCGCGATGTTGCTGGACCGGCCCTTGTTGATATTGCCCGTCATGAGATCAATCAACGTATGGAGGCCATTGCGGCCTATCGCCGCGAGGCCGGTCTCGATCCACTGCCGGGGACGGAGACCTTTGATACACAGACGGCGGTGGCCTACCGCCTGCTCGAGGGGGCAAAAGACATGGTGGGTGCCGAGACCGTCTATGGTCGCCTCATCGGTGAGGCCCAAAGGAGTTTGAGGGAAGTCGGATTTCATGAGACGCTCACGGCCGGGATTGAAATCCCCGGGAGGGTCAAGGAATTGGCCAACAATCGCGATGCCCGTACATTGGCCGATCATATTGCCTCGGGCCGTATCGAAGAGGCCTCCGATCTTATGCTGGCCAATGCCCAGATCTCCCATGCGCGCACCCCCGATGATGGCAAACGGGCCGAGACCCAATTCCGCCGGATGGTCGAATCCAGCTGGATGTGGGCCTCTATGGCCCATCCCGATCATGGAGAGACCGTTCGCGAGATGGCCCATCAGGTCCATCATCAGGTCTTTGGCGGCGGACTTGCTGTGACGGCAGGGGGCGCCGTGGAAACGATGGATCTTGTGGATCAAATGAGGCGGTTACAGACGGCCGTGCCGCAGGAGGCCGCCTTATGGGAACATGCCAATGGTCAGGTTGTCAGGCATCTTGATGCCACCTTTGACGCCGGGGCCTGGGCCCGTCAACAACTCACTAGTGCGGATGCCGTCTCACGGATCGAAGGACGTTTGGCGGGTCTTGGAGAGATGGATCCACACACGCGATCCCTTCTTATGATCCGGGAGGTGACACGCGAAAGGGGGACGGAAGATCGTGTCGATGCCTTTGCCGATCTTGGGGATTCCTCTGAAAGACATGTGAGGGAGGTCGCCGGTGTCCGTCCAACGGCTCGCGTTCGAGGGGTTCGTGAGATCGCTCGCCATGTTCGTGAGGTGAGACGTCTTGAGGCCCCCGGTCATGGAGGCCGAGGTCGAGAGGCCCGTGAGGCCAGCGGTCCTCGCGCTGTTATTTAGTTTTCCCTGAAAAAGTTTCATTTTGGTATGAAGGGCAAGGTGAGCTCCAATGTTTTCTTTCGCTTTATGCCCTAATCCGCTACCGGCGGATTAGGACAAGCTTGAAAAGTCAATGGCTTGTAGGCCGCAAGGAGATTGACTTTTCAACCCCTCTTCCTTTGTATCAATCATAAGGCAGGGGTTGCCCCTGTCTTAATAAATAAACTAAGGAAAGGGGCTAAAGCCGCCCATCGCATCTCTGATGCTTCAGGGTCTCAAGCCTCTGGCTTGAGGCTCAAGAAAAATTGGAGCTCCCCTTGCCTCATAAGGACTTTTTCGGGAACAACCTGCTTTGATCGTTGGGATTTGTGATTTGGAATTTCAACTTACAAGGGGCTTAAAGATATTGCTTCGTTGATAGGGTGTTTTCCCCGCCTCGCGGATGATTCGTTTATGTTCCTCTTCGCTCGATCGGTGGGTGGCCCCGGCGGCACTCACGACATTTTCCTCCATCATGATGCTTCCCATGTCATTGGCGCCGTAGAAGAGGGCCGTCTGTCCCAATTTGAGCCCCATCGTGAGCCATGAGGCCTGGATGTGGTCAAAATTGTCCAAAAAGATCCTCGAGAGTGCGATCATCTTCAGATATTCTTGCGAACTCAATGGGTGTAGAGCGGCACTCACATCGTCATTCCTAGAGTCCTCCAAAAGCCTCGTATTCTCCCTTTGAAAGGTCCAGGGGATAAAGGCGACAAATCCCCCCGTTTCATCCTGGACTTGGCGGATTTTTTCCAAATGCTCAAAACGCTCTTCTACCGTTTCGATATGCCCCATCATCATCGTGGCCGAGCTTGGGATCCCCAGGCGATGGGCCGTGGCGGAGATGGCCAGCCAGTCTTTTGTCAGGACCTTTCCGGGGGACAGGATCTTTCGCACCCGGTCCACCAAGATCTCCCCGCCGCCACCGGGCATCGATTGCAGGCCTGCCTCCTTAAAATGACAAAGGATCTCTTCAGGGCTTTTTCGAAAGAGGCGTGAAAAATGAAAGATCTCCGAGGGGGAAAAGGCGTGGAGATGGATCGGGTGCCTTTCTTTGATGTGCCGGAGGAGGTCTTCGTACCACTCAAGGGGGAGTTCGGGGTGGTGGCCGCCCTGCAAGAGGATCCCCGTGCCGCCCAGGGCAAGCGTCTCCTCGATCTTTTTGTCGATGGCCTCGTAGGTGAGGACGTAGGTCTCGGGGTCCCCCTTTTTGCGGGCAAAGGCGCAAAAGGAACAGGAGATTCCGCAGACGTTTGTGTAATTGATGTTGCGGTCCAGGAGATAACCGACCCTGTTTTGATTTTTTTGTCGATTGATGTGATCGGCTAAGTGTCCCAGTGTTGCGAGATCGCCTTGGTGAAAAAGGGTTGTGGCCTCCTCGCGGGAAATCCGTTTTTTATTTTTGATTTTCGTATAAAGAAGATCCATGCCTGCCGTCACCCGTTGCGCCTTTTTGGTTTCTACAAAATTGAGAGAAAAAGGCGTATTGTAATAACCCAGTTCACAGAGCTTTTGGTGAAACAAGCGAATTCCCTGGACTTGTCTAGGACCCAGCTCATAACAGACGTTTTGGGTGAGATAGTTTTTCAAAAACTGCGGGGTGAAGGCACGAGTCTCCTCAAGCCAGCCTTCCAGGTTGGCGAGGGAGTCCTTAGGACAGGATTGCAACTCCCAAAGAAGGGATGCGGGAAGTGTTTCATGAGGGGTGATCCAGAGGGCAAAGACGAAGGGAAGTCCCGTCCACTCCTTCCATGCATGACCCAAATCCAGCGTGGGATGGGGCTCCTCGAGGGCCTTGTCCCCGATCAGGAGTTGACCCTCAGTCTGATCATTTTTTTCACCTTGAAAACAGATTGAATTGAGGTCCCGGCGCAATCTCTGGGCCAGGAGGACCTTGAGGAGGAGGACCGAGGTCCTGGACTCAATATCACAATAAATATATTTTATATTATGGATGGTTATATCATTTTTATTAATGTAAAGGTTTACACTTTTTACAGGGCCATCGGTCCCAATGGCCAGGCCGGGGACGACGTACATGTGGGGGTTGTCAAAAAGTGTGGCGATGGGGGCCGTGGCCAGATCGAGACTTCCCTCCTTCAACAGGCGATCGAGTTCGTTGGGGGGGTAAAAACTGATCGGGTGGCGTAGGCCTCTGGTCAGGGGGAGGGCATTGAGATAGGGGACAGCGGCGAGTTTCATAGGGAGAGGAGCCTTCGAGCCTCAACTGTGGAGGCGACTTCACGGCCGACATCGCGGGTCATGCGGACGGCCTTTTCCACTAGATCGGCGTTGCTCTTGGCCATCTGACCGGGACTCACATACAAGTGATCCTCCAGTCCCACGCGGATATTGCCCCCCAGGGAAAGGGCGGCGGCGATCATCCGCCACTGGTCGTGACTGATGCCGATCACCTCCCAGGTGGAGTCCGGCGGGATCTGCCGGACCTGATGGGCCAGGTTTTCGGCCGTCGGGGCAATGCCCCCCAAGACCCCCATGATGAAACTAAACTGCAAGGGCTTTTTCAAGATGCCCTGATCGAGGAGGGGGCGGATATTGTTGGCATGGCCCGTGTCAAAACACTCAAGCTCCGGTTTGACGCCCACCTCGTTCATCGTTTTTAGAAAAAAGGAAATGGTCTCAAATTTGTTTTCAAAGACCCAGTCAAAGACCAGGGCCTTTCTCTTGGAGGAATACTTGGCATAATTCATCGAGCCCATGTTGAGGGCCCCGATCTCGGGTTTGAGCCCCTTGATGTGGGCGATGCGTTCTTCCTTGGGGATGCCGATTGCGCCGGTGGAGAAATTGATGATGATGTCGCACCGGGCGCGCGTCTTTTCCATAATCGCCCGATAGACATTGAGATCATGGGTTGGGGTCCCGTCGTTGTTACGGGCATGGATGTGGACCACCGAGGCCCCGGCCTGGTGACACCGATGGGCCTCTTCAGCGATCTCGTCAGGGGTATAGGGGATCGCCGGGCATTGGTCGCGATTGGCCGCGACGCCGGTCAAGGCGGCGGTGATGATGACTTTTTGTTCGTGGGCCCAGGTCATACCGGCATGACTCCGTGCTTCTTCTGAGGCCAATCGCGGTGTTTGTTTCGGGCCAGCTCCAAGGTATTGATGATGATCTGCCGCGTGTCGCACGGGTCGATGACCTCATCAATAAAGGCGTTACTGGCCGCCTTTTCGATATTGATTTCTTTTTTATAAATCTCAACCAACTGGCGGCGGGCGTCGTCGGGATCTCCGGCTGCGGCAATGGCCTTGCGGAAGATGATATTGACGGCCCCCTCGGCCCCCATCAGCGAGATCTCGGCCGACGGCCAGGCGACAATGATGTCGGGATCGTAGGACCGACCGCACATGACGTAGTAACCCGCCCCATAGGCCTTGCGGATGACGACGGTGATCTTGGGGACCGAGGCCCGTGAGACGGCGTAGAGCATCTTGGCCCCATGGCGGATGATCCCCTGTTTTTCGACCTCTGAACCTACCATGAATCCGGGGACGTCCTGGAGAAAGAGGAGGGGGATGTTGTAGGCGTCACACAGGTTGATAAAACGGGCGGCCTTGTCGGCGGAGTCATTGTCCAGGATCCCCCCCTTGACCATGGGTTGATTGGCGACCACGCCGATCGATCGCCCCCCGATCCTCGTCAGGGCCGTGAGAATCGTCGTCCCGAAGGTGGGCTTGATCTCAAAAGATTTCCCGTAGTCAGCGATCTTTCCGATGATCCTTCGCATGTCATAGGGCTTGTTGGAACTATCCGGGAGGATATCCAGGATGTCCTCCCCCATGATATCCGCTGAGGCATCGACAGGGAGCAGGGCCGGAAATTCCTCACAGTTTTGGGGAAAATAGCTCAAATATTCACGGATGGATCTTAGACATTCTTGGTCATTTTCCGTCTCCAAATCCGCCACACCGCTTATATGGCAATGGATCTTGGATCCCCCCAGGTCTTCAGCCGTGATGTCTTCACCAATGACGGCCTTGACAAGGGGAGGGCCGGCCAGCGCCATGGAGGAGGTCCCCTTCACCATGGGGACGAAATCGGCGAGGGCCGGGATATAGGCCGTCCCGGCGGCACAGGGTCCCATGACGGCGGCGATCTGGGGGATGACGCCGGACATCTTGACCTGTTCGTAGAAAAGCTGGCCGGATTGGGCAAATTGGGAACCGGCGATCTCCTGGATGCGGGCCCCCGCGGAGTCTAAGAGCCAGATCATGGGGATGCGCTCTTTGAGGGCCATCTCCCTCATTCGGGCGACCTTGGTCTCTTGGACAAAACCAATGGATCCGGCCATGACGGTAAAATCATAGGCCGCGACACAAACGAGGCGGCCTTCGATTTTGCCAAAACCGGTGACACATCCATCCGCGGGCGTGTATTTACCCTTCATATCAGGGGCAATGTCTTGATGGTGGCCCAGGATCCCCGTTTCCACAAAGGAATCTTCATCAAAGAGGAGGTCGAGACGCTCGCGGACGGTCAACTTTCCCATCGCCTTTTGCTGGGCGATCTTGTCTCCCCCCCCCATTTGGAGGACCTTTTCCTTTTTGAGTCGGATTTGTTCGGTCAAGTCTTTGAGTCGGGACATGTTGGGGAATTATCATGATTGGGGTGAAAAAATCCATGAAAAACTCAGTGGCGCCCCTTTCCCCTCCTTTGTACACTAAAGTGCTACTTCGTTGAGGAGGGGCTAGGGGAGGTAGAAATTCTACCCCCCTTATTCCCCCCTTACAAAGGGGGGAAAGTTTAAAGAGTCCCGGACCTCCCTTTACCCTTTACAAAGGGGGATAGTTTTCAGAAACACGCAAAGTCTTGCGCACCGCGTTAAAGGCGATCCACTCGCGAGGCAACTTTTTCCAAAAAGTGACGAAAATAAAGGGTGAAAGCGACTTTTTAGCAACAAAGACATCTCACCATCGATAGGTGATGTCAGCAGATCGGGAGGGGCCCTATGTCAGTGGATAAAATCACCATTGCCGCGCAAGCCGCCGATAAATTAGAAGATATATTGGATGACTCGGATATCCCCATAGCGGAGGCCCTGGAGGGGAATTCCGCCACACGCGCCTTCAAGGATAGTGCTAGTGCTACGGAGTATGTGGAGACGGCCGACGGGTTTTATGCCAATGATCGGTCCATCACCCTGACGGAGATGAGACGGGCCTTTTACCAGACCTATCGTCATTCGGGCGTGAGTGTCGAACAATCTCAAAAGGCGGCGGATGCCGTTTTTCAAGAGATCAAAAGACAATTGGGGGCAACTATTGATTCGGGAGAAGAACAAAGATTCCTGGAGATCCTCACCACGCGTGAGGCCCATCTGAATGCCGGTGGGGCCGTGATTATCGATGAGACGAGCGCCAAGAGTCAGGTGACCGTGATGCTCCGGGCCCCGGGTTTGAGCTGGGATAGAATAAAGGGCAATATAGTCCCCTACAATATTTACAGACACATCGGGGATGTCCAGGTGAGTTATGAGATTCCTATTTCAGGATCCTCCAATTCTTATTATCTTGTCACGGTGACCAAGGCCTTTGGCTCATGGCCGACGGTCACAAGGCTCACCTTCTCGGGTTCGGGACCTGAATACAGGGCGGAATGGACGCGGGTGGACGATAAGACGGCGGCGACGGTTTTGATGGCCCATCCGGATCGTCTCCGTGTGGCCATGACAGCGGCTGGTCTGGACACCTCGGGGTCAGCGGTGACGCATTATATGGACAATGTCATCATCGCTGAATTGGATTCGGTCCCGAAGGTGAGCGGGTATCATACCTATAATACCCAGACAGGGGATTATCGCTATGTCAGTCTAGCCCAGACGACCGCTATTGCCGATCCTCCTGATGGAAATGTCTTTTCCGCGGCCTTAAGGACGGCCATGGTGACGGTGGGACGAAAGGGAAACGGGAAGATCCCTGTCCATATTGAGGGGGAGGGTCGCAAGTCTCCTGATAAGGATGAAACCCTAACGCCAGCGAAGTAGATTACTAAAGGGAGGGGGCAATTAATTTTTAGCCCCGTCGGTCTCTTCGTATTCGGCATCGACGACATTCTCGTCTTTTTTCTTCTTGCCGGATTCTTCACCCTTTACCTCATCCTCTTTACCGTTGCCCTTTTTGCCGGCCTCTTGGGAGGCGGCCTTGTACATGGCCTCGGCCATCTTGTGCGAGGTCTGGGTCAGTTTTTCGGTGGATTTTTTGATCTTATCAGGATCGTTGTCCTTGATGGCCTGTTTACAATCTTCCAAGGCCTTTTCGGTGTCTTGGACGACGTCTTTGTCCAGCTTTTCCTTGTTTTCACTGAGCGTCTTTTCGGTCGAATAGATCAGGGCGTCGGCGGAATTGCGGATCTCCACTTCTTCCCTCTTTTTCTTGTCCTCGGCCTCATGGGACTTGGCGTCCTTGACGAGGTTGTCGATCTCTTCCTTGGAAAGTCCGCTCGAGGAAGTGATGGTGATGTGTTGTTTTTTGTTGGTGGCCTTGTCAATGGCCGAGACGTTGATGATCCCGTTGGCATCGATGTCAAAAGCGACTTCAATCTGCGGGATGCCCCGGGGGGCAGAGGGAATGCCGTCGAGGATAAATCTTCCGAGCGTCCTGTTGGCACTGGCCATTTCTCGTTCCCCCTGAAGGACATGGATCTCGACGCTCGTCTGGCTGTCAGCGGCAGTAGAGAAGACCTGACTCTTCTTTGTGGGGATCGTCGTGTTGCGTTCAATCAGTTTGGTCAGGACCCCCCCCAGCGTTTCGATGCCCAGTGTCAGCGGGGTGACGTCCAAAAGGAGGATGTCTTTGACATCGCCGGCCAAGACACCGCCCTGAACAGCGGCCCCCAAGGCCACGACCTCATCGGGATTGACGCCCTTATGAGGGTCCTTTCCAAAGAGTTTTTTGACCTCATCCACAACACGGGGAATACGGGTGGAACCGCCTACCAAGACGACCTCATCGATATCGGCGGGGGTCTTCTTGGCATCGGAGAGGGCCTTCTTACAGGGGGCCAGGGATTTTAAAAACAGGTCTTCACAGAGGGATTCAAATTTGGCGCGGGAAAGGCGTATGGTCAGATGCTTGGGTCCGGCGGCATCCGCCGTGAGGAAGGGGAGGTTGATTTCGGTCTCAAGGACGGAGGACAATTCGATCTTGGCCTTTTCTGCGGCCTCTTTCAGGCGTTGCAGGACCATTTTGTCCTTGGAGATGTCGATGCCCTGATCCTTTTTAAATTCGGCGATCAAATAGTCGATGATCCGTTGATCAATATTGTCGCCTCCCAGATGAGTGTCTCCATTGGTGGCCAGGACCTCGACGATATTTTCACCCACTTCAAGAATGGAGATATCAAAGGTGCCACCACCAAAATCGTAGACGGCAATCAACTCATTTTTTTTCTTGTCGAGCCCATAGGCCAGGGCCGCGGCGGTGGGTTCATTGATGATGCGTTTGACGTCAAGACCGGCAATCCTTCCGGCATCCTTTGTGGCCTGGCGCTGGCTGTCATTGAAATAGGCGGGAACGGTGATGACGGCCTCCTTGACGGTTTCGCCCAGATAGTCCTCGGCGGCCTTGCGGAGTTTTTGAAGGATCTTGGCGGATATTTCTGGGGGAGAAATTTCCTTGTTGTTGGCCAGGATGACGGCGTCTCCGTTGTCGGCCTCCTTGACCTGATAGGGGACGATCTTGGTTTCTTCAGGGACCTCATTTTTTTTGCGCCCCATAAACCGTTTGATCGAATAGATCGTATTTTCGGGATTGGTGATGGCCTGGCGTTTGGCGATCTGACCCGTCAGGATATTCCCATCCTTGGTGAAGGCCACGACCGAAGGGGTCGTACGGGCCCCTTCTTCATTGACGATGACCTTGGGTTCACCGCCCTCCATCACGGCCACTACAGAATTCGTTGTCCCCAAATCGATCCCGATGATTTTTCCCATAAAAGTCCTTTCTAAAAAAACCCTTTTAAATCATATAGTTATAAAAAACAACCTTATGCCACCTAAAAATAACCACCCTGGGTGAGATGTCAACAATTTATGAATAAAATATTAGACTTAACCCTCTTTCTGCTGATAGAAAACCCTGCGGCCTCTAGGGCAAGGAGTCTTTAGGTGACACAAAAGGACTATTACGAGATTTTGAGTGTGGACCGTCATGCGGATACGCAACAGATCAAAAAGGCCTATCGCCAGGCCGCCATGAAATATCATCCCGACAGAAATCCCGACAATCCGGAGGCGGAGGAAAAATTTAAACAGGCCTCCGAGGCCTATGAAATCCTTTCAGATCCTCAAACAAGACAGCGCTATGATCAATACGGTCATGCGGGTCTTGAGGGGATGGGGCACCACGGTTTTACCAATGTGGATGACATCTTTTCGACATTTGGAGATATCTTTGAGGATTTTTTTGGTTTTACCACCTCGCGCCGTCCCCGGACACGCGTCCGTCGTGGCGAGGATCTTTCGTATAAAGTAACGATCGACTTTATGGAGGCCTGTTTTGGGTGTGAGAAGGCGGTGGATATCCTGAAATATGTCCCCTGTCCCCAATGTGAGGGGCGGGGTCATGCCAGGGAATCGGATAGGGCGACATGTCCTCAATGTCAAGGGTCGGGTCAGATCCGGCACAATCAGGGTTTTTTTATGATCAGTTCGACCTGTCCCACGTGTCAGGGGGAGGGTTCGATCATGAAAAATCCCTGTCGTCCTTGCCTGGCCACGGGTCGTATCCGCGCCAAGAAGCAACTCAAGATAAAGGTTCCCGAGGGTGTTGATCAGGGGACTCGTTTGGTCTTGAGGGGGGAAGGGGAGGCCGGGATCGAGGGAGGTCCTCCCGGCGATCTTTATGCCATCTTGCAAATCAAGCCCCACGACATCTTTGAAAGAGAGGGATATGATATTCATGCGGAGCTCTCCATATCCGTTGTACAGGCCGCCCTGGGGGACCGTATCGATGTGGAAACCCTCAAAGGGACACGGGAGGTCGTCATCCCCAAGGGTGTTGAAACGGGAGAGACAATCGTGTTAAAGGGGGAGGGAGTGCCTCACTTGCAGTCAAAGAAGAGGGGAGATCTTATTTATTCCGTGTTTGTGAATACGCCAAAAAATTTGACGAGCCAGCAGGAAGAATTACTTGAGGAATTTGCCGCTCAGACGGATTCGGAGAAATCCAGGCCCAACAAGAAACTCAAGAAAAAGAAAAAGGGGTTTTTCTCGTGACCTCTGTTCGTCATGCCACGGGGCATTTTAAAAATCACCGGGGGCTTCTTCTTTATTATCAGGCCTGGCGTGTACCACAGACCAAGGCCGTCCTGGTCTTCGTCCATGGATTGGGGGAACACTCGGGACGTTATCGAAATCCCGTCGAATACTTTACCGAAAGGGGATACACCTGCTATGCCTATGACCACCAAGGTCACGGCCGCTCCGAGGGTCAACGATGTTATGCCCCCACCTTGAGGAGTTATCTAAAAGATCTCAAATTGTTTCTAGATTATGTGAAGGACCATGAAAAGGGTGAGGTCCTCATCCTCGTCGGCCATAGTTTGGGGGGGCAAATCGTCCTCAATTATGGGGCGGATAGTGGGGTTGCTGTTCTTGGGGTCATTGCCTCCTCCCCGAATGTCAGGGTCTTCAATGTCCCCAAGATCAAGATTTTGTCTGCAAAATTAGGGACTTGGATAGTCCCCCGCCTTCCTTTGCCCAATGATCTTGATCCCAATGACCTCTCCCACGATCCTGCCGTCGTGAAGGCCTATGTGACGGACCCCCTGGTGTGTCGAAAAATTACCATCAGGCTTGCCGCAGAGATCTTGACGAATCAGGAAAAAATGGACACACTGGCCTCACAGTTTAGGGTTCCCTGCCTCTTACTGCATGGGGGGGGGGACAGGATCTGTGATCCACGGGGGACGAAGGAGTTTTACGAGCGGATCCCCCTCAAAGATAAGCAGTTGAAAATATATGAAGGTCTCTATCACGAAATCTTTAATGAATATGAAAATCAGCAGGTCTTTAGCGACATGGAAAGATGGATCGAGCGTCACTAGTCTTCGATGGTTAGTCGTCTTTCTCTTTGTCCTGTCCTTGTTGATACCTCAGGTGGGTTCTTCGCAACCCAATCGGGAAAGTTATCAATCTGCCCTAAAGACCTGGACGCGCCATGATGAGGTCTACACCTGGAAAAATTTTGAGGCCCGGGTCGTCTGGTATGCCACTTATCAAAGCATGTCTTTTAGAACGGCCCGTGTTCTCCGGTATGCCAAGCTCTATGATCTCGACGAGGATCAGGTCCAGGCCCTTATCCGACAGGAAAAAGATGAGGATAAAAAATATGATGTCTTTTTTGTCTCCGTCTATGCGGGGAGTGCCCAGTGGCCGGATATTGGAAAAGACACGTCCAAATGGCGCATTGTCTTGGGGACGGCTGCCGGGAACGAATTAGAACCCGTTTCGATGGAAAAGATTCCGGACGATCAGATCTTGAGGCAGATTTATCCCTATATTGATCGTTGGTCCAGCACTTATGAGATCCGTTTTCCCAAGGGTCTCAAAGAGGGTGAGCCCTTTGAGCTTCGTATGGTAGGTATCCCCGCCGATTCTAATCTTGTCTGGAATCGTTAGCAGGATGATCAGGGTTTCAAGATCGTATCCTTGCAAAATTCGTTTTTTGTTTCCGGGTAGTCGAGGGTGTAATGCAGTCCGCGGCTCTCCTTGCGTTCCAGGGCCGACAAAATGATCAATTCGGCGACGAGAGCGATATTTCTGAGTTCGATCAGATCCGACGTCACGCGAAAATTCCAATAGTATTCCTTGATCTCTTCCCGAAGCAATTCAATGCGCGCCTGCGCCCTCTTGAGTCGCTTGATCGAGCGGACAATGCCGACATAATTGGACATCGTGCGACGCACCTCGTCCCAGTTTTGCGTGATGACGACCTGTTCATCGCTGTCACTCGTTCCTCGAGGGTCCCAATCGGGAAGATCAGTGGAGATGTCGCTCAGCTCTTTCAATAGGTTTGTGGCCCTCTGGGCCGCGCGGTTGGAAAAAACGACGGCCTCCAAAAGCGAATTGCTCGCCAATCGATTGGCCCCATGGAGTCCCGTGAAGGCCACCTCTCCGGAGGCAAAGAGCCCCTTGATCTCGGTTTGGGCCCATGAATCCGTGACGACCCCCCCGCAGGAGTAGTGGGCGGCAGGGACGATGGGCATGGGTTTTTGGGTGATATCGATGCCAAAGGAGAGACAGGTTTTGTAGATATTGGGAAATCGCTTGATGATGAAATCTTTGGGTCTGTGCGAGATATCAAGAAGGAGATAGTCCTCGCCACAAATTTTGAGTTCATGATCAATGGCCCGGGCCACGATGTCTCTGGGGGCCAATTCTCCCATGGGATGGTATTTTTGCATGAAGGGGGCCCCTGTCTTGGGGAGGAGGAGTCTGGCTCCTTCCCCACGAAGGGCCTCGCTGATCAAAAAGGATTTGGCGTCGGGATGATAAAGACACGTGGGGTGAAACTGGATAAATTCAAGATTGCCGACCGGACACCCCGCACGATAGGCCATCGCGACACCGTCACCCGTGGCAATGTCGGGATTGGAGGTGTAGAGATAGACCTTTCCGGCGCCTCCACTGGCCAGCATGGTTATTTTTGCGGCGACGGTCTCTATTGTGTTGTTGTGTTTGTTGAGGATGTAGGCGCCCAGGCATTGATTGGGTTGATGGGTCTTGAGGCCGAGCTTGTGTGTGGTGATGAGATCGATGGAGATCTGGTGATCCATGATTTTGATATTGGGGTGATTGTGGGCCGCATGGATCAGCGCTCGTTCAATTTCGGCCCCCGTGATATCTCCCGCATGGAGTATGCGGCGGTGTGAATGTCCCCCCTCGCGTCCGAGATCATAACTCGCATTTTCCTTTTTGGAAAAACGGACCCCCCGTTCTATGAGTTTTTTGACATGGGCGGGACCCTCCCGAACGACCAATTTCACCGTATCATCATGACAGAGACCGGCTCCGGCGGTGTGGGTGTCACGAATGTGATTTTCAAAGGAGTCCTCCTCGCTCATGACGGCCGCGATGCCTCCTTGGGCGTAGTTTGTATTGGACTCAATGGGATCTTTTTTGGTGACCAGGAGGACGGACCCGTGATCGGCAACCTCGAGGGCAAAGGTGAGTCCCGCAATCCCGGTGCCGATCACAAGAAAATCAACGGTGTCCATAGAGGATTCTTTTTAATCTTCTTGGGAATAGGGGTCAATGTTATTATTGTTTGATACATTTATTTAAAGGTGTTAGTTTGAGTCATGAGTTGGTTGGAAAAACGACCCAAGCGCCCGTTGACCACGAGGGAGGAATTCACTGGTCTTCCCAATTACATCACGTATTTTCGCATTTTTTCCGTAGGCATCCTCGTCCTCCTCATCATGCTGATTCAGCCGGAAAGGGAAACCCTTCGTTTCAATATCTTGGTGAGTTGGATATCGATGATTATCTTTGTCATTGCGCAAACCACCGATGGTGTGGATGGATTTGTAGCCAGGAAATATAATCTGACGAGCACCTTCGGGAAATTTATCGATCCCCTGGCGGACAAACTCCTTTCCTTGGCTGTGCTGGTGATGTTGATTCCCCTCGCCCGGGTGGAGGCCTGGATTGTGGTCGTTCTTATCTCCCGCGAGATGTGCATTACGGCCTTGAGAGGCATTGCAGCGAGTGAAGGAATCGTGATGTCGGCCTCTCAATACGGAAAGCAAAAGACATTTCTTCAATCCTTTGCCATCGGCTTTTTACTCGTCCATTATCCCTTTTTGGGAATTGATCCCCAACTCGTGGGGACGATTCTCATATGGATGACGGCCCTCTTGTCCCTCGGTTCGGGGGTCCACTATACCTGGGTAACCTTCAAGGTCATCTTCGCAAAAAAGAGGAAAAAGAGATAGTGGTGTGTCCCACAAATCTCTTTATGCTTCGTCGTCAGCAAGCTCGGAAAGAGCCATCATACTATCGCAGCCGCTGCGACAGTCCACAGGACTGTCGGTCGGCTTTGATTGTCAGGTCGCCTCAACGTACGATCCAGTACGCCTCGGCGGCCTTCCTCGACAAAGTCGTCCTTTAGGGCAAGACTCCTTGCCTAAAGAAGATTTCTGGGACACACAAACGGGAGTGGTGATTCTTGCCTTAGGCCTTTTTCTTTTTGGAAGACCTTTTAGAGGACTTCTTTTTGACGACCGTCATCTTGTCGATTTGCTGCTGTCTGACCTTCAGATCGGATTCGCCCAGACGAATTTCATGGATCAAGCGGCCGATAATCTTGTTGGCCTTGAGATCGGGAATTCTGTTGAAGAGCTTGATGGTCTCACTGCCCAGGAGTATTTTTAGATGATTGATGTGGCTGATGAGGCGCTTGATTTCAAGCTCTGTCTTGATGCGGTCGATCGTTGTTTCCGTGATATGCTGGGCCTCGATGGCCCCTTCACGCAAGAAATGGAGCCCTTCGTCAACGAGCTGTTTTAATTTGTCGCGGCTTTTGAACCAATCAAATTCGGTCATAGGATCTCCTTTTTTTCAACACATCTCTATTACCATAGAAATCGCTTCTCCGCCACCAATACACAAGCTGGCCAGGCCTTTTTTTCCTTGGGTCCTTTTGAGGGCATGAAGAAGTGTGACAAGGATACGCGTCCCACTGGCCCCGATGGGATGACCCAGGGCCACGGCACCCCCGTGAATATTGACCCTCTGAGGGTCCAGATGGAGTTTTGCCATGTTACAAAGGCTCACCACTGAAAAGGCCTCATTGATCTCGAAGAGATCTATGTTAGAGGTCTTGAGATGGAGTTGGGAAAGGTTTTTTTCGATGGCGTCAGAAGGGGCCATGGTGAACCACTCCGGGGCCCTGGCCACTGTGGCGTAACCCAGGATTTTGGCCATGGGTTTGAGATGGAGGGATTGGGCCCTCGAGGCGCTCATCAGGATGACGGCCGCAGCGCCGTCATTGAGAGAGGAGGCATTTCCGGCAGTGACCGTCCCGTCCTTTTGAAAGGCGGGTTTTAAGGTGGGCAATTTTTCGAGATCGGCCTTCATCGGTTCTTCGTCGGTGTCGACAATAGTCTCGCCTTTCGGATCAGCGCCTCCGGCGCCTGAGGTGCCGTGAGCTCTGCGAACGGCATTGGACGGGATCGAGACGGGAGTTATTTCTTCTTTGAAGTAACCTTCCTTGATGGCCCTCCGGGCCCGATGATAACTTTCCAGGGCAAACCGGTCTTGATCTTGACGGGAGCAGTTTTTTTCACGGGCGCAGAGTTCGGCGGCATTGCCCATGTGGAAATCATTATAAACGTCCCAGAGACCATCCTTGATAATGCCATCGACCACTCTTTGATGTCCCAGTCGATAACCGGCACGGGCATCAGGAAGGAGGTAGGGGGTTTGGGTCATGCTCTCCTGGCCTCCGGCGACGATGCCTTCAGAGGCCCCCGTCTGGATCATTTGATGGGCCAGGGCGACCGACATCAGCCCCGAACCGCAGACCTTGTTGAGGGTCAGACAGGTGGTTTTTTGGGGGAGTCCGGCCCCCAGGGCGGCTTGCCGTGCCGGGGCCTGACCGACACCCGCCGTCAGGACGTTTCCCATGATCACATCGTCAATGGCTTCTGGGGGGACCTGGCCTTTTTCAAGACAGGCCTTGATGGCGAGGCTCCCCAATTGGGGGGCCGAAAGGCTTGAGAGTGCACCCTGAAAGGATCCGATGGGGGTGCGGCGGGCGGCGACAATCACAGTCTCACTCATAATCATTTCCTATTGAGGACGGAGTCCCGAACAGAGAAAGCCGGTCAATTTAAGTTTTACCATTTGTGACTTAGGCGAGGGGCTTGTGTCAAGCGTGAAGGAGGCCAGAACGGGGCAGTCCGTCGGGAAGAGAAAGGTCTTTATTGTGGAGGGGTTAAGTGTATTGGAGATTTGTGAGTGGATAGAGAAGTGGAGGGGAAGGGGGTGACGAGAAAGGGCAGGGATGGTAAAAATAAGCGAGCTTTGAGGACAGAGAGGTCCCCGCTCGTCCTGCCATGAAGACTCGGTGAGATCCGGAAATTCGATGATAAAGGGACTGGCCACCTGCCATGAGGGATTTTTCCCTGAGCTTGTTTTTTTAAGAGAGAGGGATTGAGGAGGCAGGACGAAGGAGGATTGGGCCAGACAGCGCTCAGCGATAGGGATTTTTTCGTTATAGGGATTTTTGAGGGCCTGTTGTAATTTTGTCAGGTCAATTGTTTGATAGAGTGGGGGGGGAGGAGAAGGGGGGGCGAGGTCAGAGACGGCGGGTGTGGCCGATGAGGGGGAACGGTTGCAAGAGATGGAGGCAAGGATGAGAAGTAAAATGAAGATGGAGATTGGGTGTTTCATAAAATACGTGTCCCTAGATTTATAAATGAAACTGTGACAGAAGACAACCCCGTGTTTATAGACAATCAGCACAAATAATGCGTTTTATGTTGACAAATCAGCACACATGCTGCGTTTTATGTTGACAAATCAGCACACATGCGGACGACCACGGGGGCAGAGCTCGATTACGTGGAAGAGCGCGACGGGAAAATCTTTGGATATGAGTTCAAATTCAAGTCCAAAAAATCCCGACCTCCGGCCTCGTGGGCGGGAACCTATCAGGGCGCTGAATACCAGTGTATCGATCGTGAAAATTACAGGGGTTTTATTCAGGGGACATAATAGGGATTTCAAACCCCATGGGGTTTGAAATCCCGACTAACCGAGAGTGATATCCTAAAATCAAGGGAAAAAATTGATTAATCCCCCCTTCGTC
>MGSF01000057.1:0-414 GCA_001798715.1 Deltaproteobacteria bacterium RIFCSPLOWO2_02_FULL_50_16
GACCTTTGTCACCGTGGCCGAGTATGTGATCCAGGCGATCAGTATCGAGATCCATCGGAGCCTGGGGGCCTTTATTTCACTCATCGTGGTCAATTGCATCATCCTCGGTCGGGCCGAGGCCTTTGCCTCAAAAAACAGGGTGATTCCTTCGATCCTCGATGGATTCGGGTCGGGGTTCGGTTTTACCCTGGCCATCTGCTGTATGGGGGCGATTCGTGAGGTTTTGGGGAATGGTTCTTTTGCCGGTATGGATCTCTTCGGACCCCGTTATGAACCCTGGGTCGTGATGATCCTCCCCTCCGGCGGTTTTTTCATCTTTGGGCTCCTGCTTTTATTTTCCAATTGGCTCAACCAACGATTAAAAAGGAAGGGGGCCTAGATGAATACCGATCCCCTGTGGTTTATTTTCCTCAG
>MGSF01000057.1:467-18139 GCA_001798715.1 Deltaproteobacteria bacterium RIFCSPLOWO2_02_FULL_50_16
TCAGTTCCTGCATCATCAGCAATTTCGTCTTGGCCTATTTCCTGGGAATCTGTCCGTTTTTGGGTGTCTCTGGGAAATTGGATACGGCCTCCCGCATGGGGGTGGCCGTGACATTCGTCTTGTTCATCAGTTCGGCGTGTGCCTGTGGAATTCACTCGCTCCTCGTTCATTTTGACGCCTTATATCTCCAGTTGATTGCTTATATTGCTGTTATTGCCTCGTCGGTACAGCTGGTAGAGATGTTTATGAAGAAGTTTAGCCCCGCCCTTTTTAGGGCCTTAGGGATTTATCTGCCCTTGATTACGACAAATTGTTGCATCTTGGCAGTAGCCTTGTTCCAGACGAGTCGGGAATACAGTTTTGTTCAGTCACTCGTCTTTGCCGTGGGGGGAGGGTTGGGATTTACGCTCGCCCTCATTATTATGGCGGGATTAAGGGAGAACTTAGACCTGGCCGATGTCCCCAGGCTCATTAGGGGGGTGGCCTTGGCCCTTATGGTGGGAGGGATCCTCTCCATGGCCTTTATGGGTTTTGCCGGTTTAGGAGGCAACTTTTAATGATAAGGCATTATTTTTTGGCGATAGGATCAATAGGAATTCTCTTTTTATTTTGGGTAGTTATACAATATTTGTGTCACCGCTGGACGGGGATAGGTCCGGAGGGGGAAAATGAGATTCAAAATAGTTGCGGAGGGTGCCAAACTCGATGTAATGAGTTAGGAAGCGATGCGTCAAAAAAGGTACTTTGAAAGGAGAGAAGCTTAAATGGCGAAGAACAAAAAGGTGATCCCACTCAAGGAACACATCATTGAATTTGTCAGTGACTCGGGGGAAGGGGCTCAAAAGGCTGCTAATTCCTTTGCGAAGACCTGCGGCATGATGGGCAATGGTCTATGGACCATTGAGGTGATTCCCGCAGAAATTCAGCCCCCACCACATACGACATCCAGTACCAGTGGCAACAGGATCCGTTTGGCCGAGGGCAAGGTGACCAATGCCGGCGATTTGGCCCAAACTGTTGTCGCCTTCAATGAGATGGCCTTTCTCTCTCGTGTGCAGGCCGGGGCCGTGGCCGATGATGTCCTCTTGATCATCGACAATATTTGGGCCACCCATGACGACCCCGCTTATCGAGAATCCTATAAAAAGATCACAGGCGATGTGAAGAGTCGCGGAGGCACGGTGATCGAGGTCCCCTTTGAGGAAGAGACGGCGAAGATTGTTGAGGACTCCAAGCGTGGAAAGAACATGTTTGTCCTGGGGTATATGGGATATCTCTACCAGAGGGATTTGAATATCCTAAGACAGATTGTTGAGGAGATGTTTGCAAAAAAATCCAAGACCGTCATCCAAAATAACATCGCCCTTTTAGAGGGCGGTTATACCTATGCGGAGGAACATCTAGATTTTCGTTATGAGATCCCTTCGGTCCCCTCAAAGGTACCCATGGTGGTGATGAATGGAAATACCGCCATTGCCCTGGGGGCCATTGCCGCCGGATTTGAGCTGTGTTCCATGTATCCCATCACGCCGGCGACCTCCGCCTCCCATGCCCTTTCGGATATTATGGAGGGTCTGGGGGGTATGGTGCATCAGGCCGAAGATGAGATTGCGGCCATTGGTGTGGCGATTGGGTCCAATTATGCGGGCAAACCGGCCCTGACCATCACTTCGGGTCCCGGCATGGCCTTGAAGACGGAGTTTCAGGGTCTGGCGGTGATGACAGAGACGCCGCTTGTCATCGTGGATGTCCAGCGCGGAGGACCATCAACCGGTCTCCCCACCAAGATCGAACAAGGAGATCTCTTGTCCTCGCTCTTTGGCGCCCCGGGAGATGCCCCCAAGGTGGTCATTGCCCCGAGTACTATTAAGGACTGCTTCAGTGTGATGATTATGGCCAGAAAGATTGCCGAGGAATTCAGGATGCTGGTGATTGTCTTGACGGATGCCAATTTGGCCACAGGGCAACAAATTTTTAAGCGTCCAGAATTTTCAGAAGTTTCATTGCCTCCCCCTATTGACCTGAGTCCGGTTCCGGAGGGGACCAACCCCTTTGATTGGGACCCAAAAACGGGTCTCTCGCGCCGTCTCATTCCCGGACAACCGGGGGGGATGTGCGTGACCACCACTCTCAACCACAATGCTCAAGGCAAGGTGACCCATGATGCGGCCTCCAATCAACGGGGGCACGAGATGCGCAGCCGCAAACTGGCGGCCCTTCAACATACCTTGAAGGCCCCGGAGGTTTACGGTCCCAAGACGGGCGACCTCTTGATCGTGGGTTGGGGGAGCACACGTGGCACCATCGATGAGGCCGTGGATCGGGCGCGAGCCGAGGGATATGAGGTCTCCGCCGTCAATCTCCTCTTTTTGAGTCCCCTCCAACCCGGTTTGAAAAAGATCTTTTCTGGATTTAAAAAGGTCATGACCATCGAGCTCAATTACAGCGACAACTGGGGCGACCCCTTGATTACCGAGGAAAATAGGCGTTATAGCCAACTGGCCTTTCTCTTGAGGTCCCATACCTTGATGGATGTTGATTGCTGGTCTCGGGTTCCAGGAAGACCCTTTATGCCCATGGAGATTCATGAAGTGATCGTCAGGGAGATCAAAAAGATCAAGGGCGCCAAAGAAGAGACGGCAAAACTCGTTTCAAAGGCAGGAGGCCTTAAATGACGGTACTTTCAATGGAAGAATTTCTAGAGAAGGAATGCGGGGATCACAACTATGAGTTGGAGGACTATGAGGCGGAAGTCCCCCGCTGGTGTAAGGGGTGCGGCGATCATGGCGTCCTGACAAGCGTTCAAAAGCTTCTCCGTGACCGCAAAATCAACCCGGAAGATGTCATTTGCGTCTCCGGGATCGGTTGTTCGAGCCGTTTTCCCCATTACCTTAAGACTTATGGCTTTCATGGCATCCATGGTCGGGCCCTCACCCTCTCTGAAGGAGTGGCCCTGGCGCGTCCCGACCTGCATCTCCTGACGGTCATGGGGGACGGGGACTGTTTTAGTATTGGGGGCAATCACTGGATCCATGCCCTCAGGTACAACTTCAACGCCACCGTCATCGTTTTGGACAATGAGATCTATGGTCTCACAAAAAAACAGGCCTCTCCGACGACACGCCAGGGTGTCGTGACCAATACGACCCCCAAGGGGGCCTATTTAAAGAGCCTAAATCCCTTGACCCTTATGTTAGGTGTGACGAATATCTCCTTTTTGGCCCAGACAGCGACATGGCTGCCCGGTCATCTAGACAATACCCTCAATAAGGCATGGGATCATAAGGGACTCTCTTTTGTGAGGATCTTGCAGCGTTGTCCGGCGTATCTGTCGAGTAGTTTTGAGGCCACCGGTCCCGATTTTCCGGCCGTTTTTCTGGAAGGTGAGGGGGGGATTGCCGTGGATAAGGGGATGCTCCAAAAGGCCTCTGTCATTCAGCATGATCATCATAATCTCCTTGAGGCCCAAAAGGTGGCCTTGACGGAAACCCCGTCTCCCATGGGTCTGATTTATTATGATCCAAACGTCCCTACTTATGGGGATATAAGACGTCGTCGCATCAAGACCCTGGACCGTCCGGGCCTCATTGCGGGTCTCAATGCGGAGTTGGATAAATATACCGTTAAACAACAACATGGATGATGAGGAATAATTAATGGAAAATGAAATCACTAAAATTGTCGAGGATTCTTGGCAGAAAAAACGCCTCTCTTTGATGGAGGAGATCGATCGGGCGGCCCGTGCTGTTGAAAATATTCTCACCTTAGAGAACTATCATCGGGAAGGGCATAAGGTCGAGACGGTCGGTCAATCCCTGGGGGAATTCGGGAGTCATGCCCTGGATCCCAATGCGCTGGCGACCCTTTTGAGTCAGGGCGATGAAAAGAGGCGCATGTCCGCGGAGCGCCTGGAGAGGATCCAGAAGATTTATCGTGAACTCGATCAGATTCGGCAAGGCTATCGGCAGACGCCTCCCCAGGGAAAGATTGTCTCGATTGAGGAAGAGACACAAAAAATCCTCAGGCGTTCCGAGGAGCATTTGAATTCCATGGCTAGGCTCTTTGGTCTTATCCGTATGGCCCATATGGAAGTCAAGGCCAAGTATCATACTGAGGAACATGATGCCTATTTTAGCCGGTTTAATTGGCGGCAAATGGATGATACCGAGGTGTCTCTCTGTCCTCCTTTCATCGTTTGGGGCGAGACACAAAAGACATCAGAATCTTTTTATTCCAAGTTTTTGGCCCTGCTTTCGGAGGGAGTGCCGCTCAAGATCCTCTTTTTCTTTTCAGAATTGTCCAAGAGGGCTTCCGCTGAGGGGCGTTTGATCCCCCTTCATGGTTCCGTGAATCTGGAACTTCTTCCCCTGACATTTCGCAAGATTTACTTGTTGCAGACGGCCTCGGTCAATTCCAATCTCAAAGAACAACTCGCAAAGGGTTTGAGTGTCCCGCGGCCGGGGGTCTTTTTCATCCTTAAAAAGGATGAGACGCTTTTGTCCCGTTCTGAAGAGGCCCTGGCCTCGCGCGCCTTTCCCTATATTGCTTATAATCCAGAGGCCTCAACAGATTTTGTGTCCTGTCTCGATCTCTCGGCAAATCCCGATGTTCATCGCCTGTGGCCCAAGACGGCATTGAATTATCTGACAGGAGAGGGAAAGGCTGAAACCCTGGAAAGGGATTTTACCTATGCCGATTTTGCGTCCCGGGAAAAGGGTCTCAAGGATCAATTTACCCCTTTGCCCTCAAACATTTCTGAGGAAAAGGCCGTTGTCCTTTCGGAATATCTGACAAGGACCCCTGCCGAAAGAACGGGGAAGGTGCCGTTTATCTATGCCGTGGATGAGAAAAAACACCTCATCCAACTCGTGCCTTCTCCTTCTATTATTGCCCAGACAGCGGATCGAATGCATCTCTGGCAATCCCTGCGAGAAGTGGCGGGGATTGACAATCCTCACTTAAGAGCCCTGGAGCATAAATTAAAGACACAATTGACGGAGGATAAGGAAAAAACAGTGAACCAGCTGAAGGCGGAGATGGAGGCTAGGCTCAAGGCGGGCGAAAAGCAGGCCGTTTACGAGGCCATGAAAAATTTGGCCGTGCGGTTGATGGGGCTCGAAGGGGCCAAGATCGATATCAAGTCCTTTGTGAGCCATGCATTGTCGGCTAAGGTCCCCACGATGGCCAGATCTCAGGCCTCCGGGCTGAAGGAAGCCGCCGCCGAAGTACAGAAAAAACCATCAGGAGATCAGGTCTGGATCGAATCAAAACTTTGCACGACCTGTGATGAATGCATCACCATCAATAAAAAGATCTTTGGATACAACAAGGATAAAAAGGCCGTTGTCTTGGATCCCAAGGGAGGACCTTTTAGGGATATCGTCAAGGCGGCTGAGAAGTGTTCGGCCAAAATCATTCATCCGGGGAGGCCTTTGGATCCGAAGGAGAAGGATCTGGACAAGTGGGTGAAGAGGGCAGAAAAATTTCAGTAATTTTCAAATCTGCGATCCTGTGAACAATGAGGGGGAGGTCACATGGAAGAGATGCTTTCATCTCGAGAGATGATCAAGGTGATGGTGGATGACCATCAATTGATTGCCAAAACCATCAATCTGCTTCGGTTGGCCTTTGAAGATTCCCCCAATGAAGATCAAATCAAGGACATAGCCCGTCTCATCTCGTCCTTGAGAGAAAACCTCATTCGTCATTTTAAGGTCGAGGAGGATTATGGTCTTCTTCAAGAACTGGCCTTTGAAGCCCCCCATATCAAATGCAATGTGAAAGATCTGTGTGACGAACATCGGGACATGGTTGATGGAATCAATCAGATCTGCCGGTGTTTTCAGGAGGTCGTGGGGGGAGAGGTGTCGATGGTTTCAAAATGCAGGGATGATTTTGTTGATTTTGTGACTCGACTGCAAAACCATGAAAACAGGGAAAATGATCTTATCTTAGAGGTCTATAATTATGACATGGGGGGACGCGGCTAGTGGGCCCTAAAAATGATAAGAAGTCCCCAGGGAAAAGCCGATATTGGTGAAGACGTCGCTTTGTTCTTGAGCGCCAAAGGTGACGGGAAGGAGCTTGATCGGCATTTCGAGGTCGATGGACCAGTGGGGACTCACGTGAATATCGATGCCAAAACCTAGATTAGCCATTGAGGTCCCAAAGATCTGATTGAGCCAAAAAAATCCCAATCCAAACTCAAAGTAAGGATCCAACATTCGGGGTTCTCTTTTGAAGTGAACCGCCGTAAAAAGATCGATGGAATTCATGTGAATACCATTGATGGTCGTGTTGGATCCATCGTTCGTGGAGTGATTGTAGGTGTAATTGGCCTTAAAGGACCATCGATAAAAGCGGTGCCCTAATTTCAGACCCCCGCCTGGGGAAAACCTCTCAAAACTGATATCACAGATCCCCTCATCCAGGTCCCCCAGGCAACCATAGAAGGTCTGGTTAAAAAAGGCCCCAAGATAAGTGCTATTGGCGGCCTCCCCGTGAATCGTTAAGGGTAAAAAAAAGGAAAAAAATATTAAAACGAGGATTTTTTTCATACTCAGGGGTTCATATCCTACTCTACATTGGAAAAGCAAGATGTCTCCTATTCAAAGACTTGACCCACGAAGGTTTCCAGTGGTACCTTAGCCCATTCATAATCTAAAGAATTTTCAACCATTTGGAGGTTTTTGTGGCCCAGTTTGTTCATGATATTTCGAGGACCCACTCCTGTGGGGCCCTCACCAAGGCGGATATTGGCAAGGAAGTCGTCCTCATGGGTTGGGTGGACGTGCGCCGGGATCATGGAGGGGTGATCTTTGTTGATTTGAGGGATCGGGAAGGAATGACCCAGGTCATTTTTAATCCAGAAATCAATGAAGAGGTCCATAAGCTCGGACGTTTTTTGCGTAATGAATATGTCATGGCCGTCAAGGGAAAGGTCGTCGAGCGTCCAGCGGGAATGGTTAATGCCAAACTGAAATCGGGGGAGATCGAGGTTCATGTGATTGAGTTTGAAGTCCTCAATCCCTCGAAAAATCCCCCCTTTATGATCCAGGATGAGGTGACGGTGAGCGAGGAGATGCGGCTTAAATATCGTTATCTCGATTTGCGGCGCAAGGGTCTCAGGGACAACATGATTTTAAGGCATTGGGTGATGCAGGGGACCCGCCATTATCTGTCTCATCATGGCTTTATCGAGGTGGAGACCCCCTTTTTGACAAAGAGCACCCCCGAGGGGGCGCGGGATTATCTGGTACCGGCGAGGCTCTATCCGGGTCATTTTTACGCCCTTCCCCAGTCCCCCCAACTCTTCAAGCAGCTTCTTATGGTGGCTGGAATGGAACGTTATTTTCAGATCGTTCGTTGTTTCCGCGATGAGGATTTACGGGCCGATCGACAGCCCGAATTTACCCAAATCGATCTCGAATTGAGTTTTATCAATCAAAATGACCTTATTAAGGTGATGGAGGGTCTTATTCAGGCCATCTGGAGGGAGGCCAAGGGGATCGAGTTGTCCCTCCCCTTTCCTCGCATCACATATCAGGAATCTATGGAGCGGTTTGGTCTCGATGCCCCCGACATGAGATTTGGTCTGGAGCTCGTGGAGGTGACGGATGTTCTTAGAGAGACCCAATTTAAGGTGTTCGCAGAGACCCTTGAGCAAAAGGGGATCATCAAGGCGATCAATGTCAAGGGGGGTGCCGGTCTTTCAAGAAAGAATTTGGATGAATTGGCCTCCTTTGTGGGGGTCTATGGGGCCAAGGGGATGGTTTCGATCAAAAATTCGGAAGAAGGATGGCAGTCTTCCGCCGCTAAATTTTTCTCGGAAAAAGAAAAAAAGGCCCTGACGGAGAAGACCCAGTTTGAAAAGGGGGATCTCTTGATCTTTGTGGCGGCCCCCACGAAGATCGCCAATGATGCCTTGGGCAATCTTCGCGAACGTCTTGGAGAACAGCTGGGATTGATTGATTCCAAGTCCCTGAAATTTGTCTGGGTGGTTGATTTTCCCCTCTTTGACTACGACACAGTGGCCAAACGCCATGTGGCCATTCACCACCCCTTTACCTCTCCCAAGCCTGAGGATATCGCCTTTTTGGATTCGGAACCCTTAAAGGTTCGGTCCAATGCCTATGATCTGGTTTTGAACGGCAATGAGATTGGTGGGGGGTCTATTCGTATTCACGATTCTGCTACTCAGAAAAAGGTTTTTCAGTTGCTGAATATCGGCGATGAAGAGGCTCAGGAAAAATTTGGTTTTCTCCTGGAGGCCCTCTCTTTCGGGGCCCCGCCCCACGGCGGGATTGCCTTTGGATTGGACCGTATTATCATGTTGATGACGGGGGCCACGTCGATTCGTGATGTTATTGCCTTTCCCAAGACCCAGAAGGGTGTCTGTCCCTTGACGGAGGCCCCATCCCTCGTCAAGGCGGAACAATTGGAGGAACTAGGCCTAAGACTCAAACCGGTATGAGCCAAACATTTGATGTGATCGTCATTGGAGGGGGATGCAATGGAACGGGAATTGCTCGTGATGCGGCCTTGCGGGGTTTAAAGGTCCTTTTGATTGAAAAGAATGATTTTGCGGCCGGGGCCACGGGCGCCTCTTCCGGGATGATTCATGGAGGTCCTCGTTACCTTCTCTATGAGGTAGGAACCACAAAACTTGCCTGTAAGGATGCGGGTTATATCAAAAATATCGCCCCGCATCTCTGTTTTCGAATCCCTTTTATCTTGCCTGTTTTGAAAAAAAGAAGTCCCCAATGGTTGAGTGCGATTTATCTGGAACTCGTGGAGACCTTTTTTGAGGTGTACGATCGGTTTTCTCACTATAAAAAGGGAAAGCCCCATACCCGTCTCTCGCGTCAGGAGCTCTTGCAGCTCGAACCCTCGCTCTCTCCCGATGTGACGGGGGCCGTGACCTTCGATGAGTGGGGGATTGACACCCATCGATTGTGTGTGGCCAATGCCCTGTCCGCCTTTGAAGCCGGGGCCGAGATACGGAATCACAGTCAGGTCGTAGGGCTTCTTCGGGAGGAGAATTTAATCCTGGGGGTCAAGGTGCGGCATCTCGTGACCCTCGAGGAAGAGGAGCTCCGGGCCAAGATTGTTTTTAATGCCGCAGGTCCTTGGGCCTCCGGTTTGGCTGAAATGGCCGGATGTATTGTGAAGCTCCGCCCCAGCAAGGGCATCCATCTGGTGATCGACAGGCGCTTGACGAATATGGCCATTGTGGCACGGGCCGTCGATGGGAGGCAGATTTTTATAGAGCCCCACGAAAACACGACGATCATCGGGACCACCGATGATGACTACTATGGGGATTTGGATGATATCCCTATCACGGAGGATGAAATTGAATACCTCTATCAGGGGATCGAGGCCGTCGTCCCGGATATTCGGGAGGCCCGTATTGTGACGACCTGGCGCGGTATCCGTCCGACACTTTATGATGAAGATCGCTACGAAAATGAACTTTCCAGGTCTCATAGGGTTTATGATCATGAAATGCTTGATGGGGTGAAGGGTTTTCTCTCCATAGCGGGGGGAAAGCTGGCCTCCTATCGTGAAATGTCTGAAGAGGCGACGGATCTTGTGTGTAAAAAATTGGCGGTGAAAGGGGAATGTCAGACGCACCTGCTGCCCCTTCCAGGGGGGGAGGATGTTCCTGATCCCCAAGCACTGGCCGCAGCATTCGGTCTTTATCCCTACATCGTGGCGCGGCTTGTCTATCGCCATGGTCATCGTGCCCGTCACATCTTGGATCTGACGCGTGTGGATCCTGGCAATAAAGAAATTGTTTGTTCCTGCGAACCGGTGATCGCCGCGGAACTCCGGTATTGCATCCGTCATGAGTGGGCGATAACGCTCATGGACCTGATGCGACGGACGCGATTGGCCGCCGGGAGTTGTCAGGGGTCCTGTTGTGCGATGCGGGCGGGTATTATTTTAGGGCAGGAGCTCCAGCTCCAGCCGCATGAAGTTTACAAACAGGTCAAAGATTTCCTGAATGAGCTCTGGAAGGCCCGCGCCCCCATCTTAGGCGGCTTTCAATTGGCCGAGGAAGAGATGCATCATGCAATTTTCATGGGGGCGGGGGGTTTGGATCAGGTGGGAGGTTGATAAGTAGGGATCAGCGAGCAAGGCGAGCGAGAGGGGGAGGCTCCAACTGGCTTTGCCAGTGGAGGGGGCGACGAGAGCCCCTATGAAGGCGAGATGCATCATGGGATTTTCATGGGGGCAGGGGGTTTGGATCAGGTGGGGGTATGAAAGATAAAGTCCTTATCGTGGGTTCGGGGGTTGCGGCCTTGGCGGCGGCCCTTGCGGCCCAAAAAAGCGGCCAAGAGGTCACCCTTGTCGTTTCTCGTCCGGGGGCCTCAGCCCTGATGTCTGGGACATGGGATGTCGCCCGCGATCCCCATCGCCATGCCACAGATGCATGGGAAGATCTAAGACCGGCCCGGAAAATTCTCCCCCTCATTATTCGCCAACAGAAAAATCATCCCTATTCGATCCTACAACAATCCATGGCTATTGAAGATGTCGGGGTCTTTTTGGAAAAGGCCATTGTGGAATTTGCACAGGCCATTCATTTGCCCCTTGTAGGGTCTTTGGATGAGAGTCATGTGGCGCCTTCAGGGTGGGGGACCGTGAAGGAGACCTCGTTTGTTCCCAAGGGCCTTGCCGGCGGGAATGTCCTGAAGATGAATCATGCCCATCTATTGGTAGTGGGATTGGGGGCCTCACTTAATTTTGATGCCGATTTTATTATGCAATCCCTACGGGGCTATAAAAACAACAATTATTTTTCAGAAATTAAAACAGCACAACTCAATTTTAAGAAATCGGATTTTTCGTCAATTTTTGACATGGCGCGATGGCTGGAAGAAGAGGAGGGCGAGAACCAGATTTTGGAGGGCCTGCAAGGATTGGTCAAAACCCACCAACCGACTCATATCCTCCTCCCTCCCGTTTTGGGTTTGGAAGGACATCAAAGGCTTTACGATAAAATTTCAGAGGTCACACATTGTGTTTGTTTTGAATCGCTGGCGACGCCGCCTTCCGTTCACGGATGGCGCTTGCAATATTTGATTGCCCAGGCTGTTGAGGCTCATAAGATTTCGATGGTTCATGGCGTCGTCAAGGGATTTAAGAGGGAGGGGCGTCTGCTTCGTGTGGCCTTGATGGAAAACGGTCAGGAAACGATGGGGGTTCCCTTTGATTTGTGTATTTTGGCGACGGGCCGTTTTATGTGTCAGGGTCTCGAAAAAAGGGGTTCTTTTTTTCAAGAGCCTTTGTGCCACCTCCCTCTTTTTGATGGGGAACAATGGGTGACAAAAACGTTTTCTGGCAAATTAACCCGGAAGGCCTATTTTGATTCTCATCCCCTTTTTTCGGTGGGGTTGAGGGTCAATTCGGACATGCGACCTCTCGATGATAAAGGGGATCTTTGTTATGACAACTTGTGGGTGGCCGGGAGCATCATCGGCGGCTATGCGACCGCCTGGAGTGGTTGTGGCATGGGTGTGGCCATTGGGACGGGAAAACTGGCAGGAGAAACGAGGGGACAGTGAAGCTTAAAGCCATTTATGCCTTTTTAAATCTTGCCCTGCATTTCTGGATCCGAATCGGGAAGAGACTTGTTTTTATCAAATCTCCTGGATTGAGAGATTTTTTGGCTTTTTATAGGGAAGACGGTATTGTGGGCTTAAGTCGGGAAGACAAACAAAAAATCATGCAGTTTTCTCATTGCATCGGTTGTTCTCTGTGTGATGCGAGTTGTCCCGGAATGCTCGAGTTTTCTCGTGACCAATTCCCAGGTCCTTCAATGTTTGTCAGATCTTTTAGTCGTTCGATGATCGATTATTCTCATGTCCCTCTTCATCAGGAATATTGCGGATCTTGCGAGAGTTGTGAAAGTGTCTGTCCGACGCGGATTCCCATTCATCAGGTTTATGAATTGATTCACAAGAAGCAAGAGGAGCAAAGACATCATGCCTAGCGCTCAGGTTAAACCCTCTCAATGGGTTCCCTCATTGAAAAAACTTTTGGGATCGGGAACCGTTGATGATAGTGCGATCAATCAAATCTTGTATTCACGAGATATGATGACACGGGGGACGCTCCAACTACGGCAGGGGCAGATCCCCTACAAACCCAATGCCGTGGTTTGGCCCTCTTCGACCCAGGATGTTTCTCGCCTCTTAAGATGGGCCTCACGAGAAAAAGTTCCTGTCATTCCCTATGGGGCCGGATCGGGTGTTTCAGGGGGAGTGGTTCCTCTTCATGGAGGGATCTCTTGCGATCTGAAAAGGATGGATAAGATTGTCCTTATTGATGAGAAAAATCGTACGGCAACAGTTGAATCCGGTATTATTGGGGAACATTTAGAAGAACAACTGAGTCGCCATGGCTGGACACTGGGGCATTTTCCCTCTTCGATCATGACCGCCACCTTGGGGGGGTATTTAGCGACTCGTTCAGCGGGTCAGCTTTCATCCAAATATGGAAAGATTGAGGATATGGTCGAGGCCTTAGAAGTCGTGCTCCCCAATGGACGGGTTGTCCCCATGGGGAAACCCCTTCCCAATTTTCCCGGCATGGATACCAGGGGTCTCTTTGTGGGATCCGAAGGGACACTGGGGATTATCACCAAGGCCCGACTCAAAATCCTTCCCCAACCGCAAACCTCCGTTTTTAAGGGGATCAGCTTTAATCATCTCGGGGAGGCCCTTTCATCCATTCGGCGAATTATGCAGAGTGGATTAAGGCCATCGGTAATCCGTCTTTATGACCCCCTGGATAGTCTTCTGTTGCAGTGGGGTTATTCCAAGACGGATTCTTCGATCTTTGGTGATCTTTTGAACACGGCCTTGTCTCCATTGAGGCTTTTTTCGTTTTTGTATTCTCCAGTTTTTGAAAAAATTTCCTCGGAATCCATGCATCAAATTTTGCAAAGACCCTATCTCCTGGATCCGGTGATTCGACGCCTTCCCATCGAATCTCTTTTGATCCTCGGTTTTGAGGGGGACAAAGAGGTGATCCAGGAAGAGATTCGGCTGGCCTATGATTTCTGTAAAAAGGTTATTTGTCGTGATCTTGGCGAAAAACCCGGTCTTCACTGGTTGAAGCATCGCTATAGCGTCTCGTTCAAAATGCCTCAATTTCTTGAGGATGGCAATTTTTTGGATACCATCGAGGTGGCCTCCACCTGGGACAAACTGATGGATCTGTATAACAATGTTCGGGAGGCCGTGGCTCGTGAAGCCCTGGTCCTGGCCCACTTTTCCCACGCCTATCACGAAGGATGTTCTATTTATTTTACCTTTATAGGACGGGAACCCGGGAAAGAGGAAGAACTGAAGCGTTATGATCGCATTTGGGAAAAGGCCCTGGGGGCGAGTCTCAAAAGTGGTGGGACCATCAGTCATCATCATGGGATTGGTTATCTCAAGGCGGATTTTATGAGAAACGAATTGGGGGATCTGATGCATTTGTTCAGGGAGTTTAAGAAAAAGCTGGATCCCCACAATATTATGAATCCTGGAAAAATGGGATTGTGAAAAGGTGTTATGATGCAGATTGACGAGATTTCACAGGTGGCGATGGTGGCCTCATCGCTTCATTGTGATGAATTGACCAAGAAGCTTCGTCAGCACGGGTGGTATTATGGATATTTTCCCATTTCCCCCGTGGGGTTGAGCCTTTTGACATGCCTCAATGAAGATCGACCCAACTTGTTTTGGAGGCGTTATGGGACATTGGGTGATATTTGCCTCAACTTGCAGGTCAAGGGATTGAAAAAAAGAAATTATGAGACAAAACGGGTTTCCAGGGCGGCGACAGGCCCTGATTTTAAGAGATTGTTTATAGGAGGGCGGGGAAAGTTTGGAAAAATAGAAAAGGTGACTCTTCGTATTCATGAACTGCCCCAGCAAAAAATGTGGGGTGGGTTTTATTGGGCGGACAAAAAAGCCTGCCGGGCCTTTGAAAACAAGATTTGTCATATCAACGGGAGTTTGGCCTTTTTGAAATTGTACACGGGCCTTCAGCTGCCGGCGGTTTTAAGAAGGAAGGATAAAACCTTCATGATGCTTTATTTCGAAGGGATGAAGGCCGTTGTGGAGTCTCACTACTATAGTGTGTTAAAGCTGGCCCAATCGATGGGGGGGGATTGTCTGTCTCGGAAAGAGATTCATGAGCTCGCTCCCAATCTTGAAAAACTCCTTTTTTCAGAAGTGAGTGAAGAGGGTATTTCTTATGTCCCGTAATGTTCATCAGGCCCTGGAATATTGCAACATGTGTCCCAAGCTTTGCCGCTCTCTTTGTCCGGTATCCAATGCTGAGGACAATGAGGCCACCACCCCGTGGGGCAAGATGAGCGCGATGGCCTTGTTGGAAAAGGGGGAATTGTCCTGGGTGCGTCCCACGACGGATCTGGCCTACAAATGTACCCAATGCCGTCAATGCACGGAGGTGTGTGAGCATGACATTCCTGTGGCTGAGGTCTTGAATCGCTATCGCGTCCAGTCCTTCGAACGCGGGAGCTCACCGCCCTCCGTTTATGACTACTGTAAAAAATTTCTCAAAAAGAACAATCCCTTTGAAAGAGATCTCTTATCCGATGTGTCCAGGGGATTTTCTGAGGACCTGTTGGGAAAGACGCGGACCGTCTATTTTCCGGGGTGCTCCGAGATCCGGTGGAACAAGGGGGTTATCCATGATTTATTTAGTCTTTTCAATAAGTTGGGATGTAAGGAGGCGGGTCTTTATCCCGAGCCCATCCAGTGTTGTGGGTACCCCTTGTATGCGGCAGGGGACTTGAAGGGTTTTAGGGATCTGGCTGAGGTCAATTTTCATGTCATGAAAAACTATCAGACAATTCTTGTCGGGTCGCCGACTTGTTATTACACCTTAAAATTTCTTTATGAGGAACAGGGATTCAGACTGGGATCTCACTTTGTTCCTCTTCTCGATTTTCTAAAATCCCAGGTCGAAGAACACAATTATTCGCTCAAGAAAAATTTCAGGACGGACATCGTCTTGCATGAGGCGTGTTTTCATCGGAGTTATGAAGAGGGAGACTCGAAGGCCTCCGAGATCATTCAGCTTGTGGCGGGTCTCGAACCCGTTATTTTTTCAGGCCATCGCGGCATGAGCGCTTGTTGCGGGGCCGGTGGTCTTCTCCCCGTGACGTCTCCCGACACGTCGAGAGAAGTCGTTTTCAAGCAGATGCGGGAAAGCAAGCCCTTAGACCTTCAAAAAAAATGGCTTGTCACAACCTCCTCGGCCTGTGCCCATCATCTGAAAAAGTATGCCACCTCCGAAAAAATCACGCATATTGTTAGCTATCTAAATAGCTGTATTGAGTGATACGATAATAAACTATTCATGAAAAAAACGTCTGAAAAGATATTCGCCATTGTCAATCCGACCTCCGGTTCCGGAGGGGGTCGAAAAAAATGGCCCTCTATCCAAAGATGTCTTCAGGAGGAGGTGGGTTTTGTTGATTTTGAGTATACCGATGCCTCGGGTCATGCCATGATTTTGGCGCAGGAGGCCCTGAAGAATGGGGCGAATGTCATCCTCGCGGTCGGGGGGGACGGGACGATCAACGAGGTCGTCAATGGTTTTTTTGATGGGGGCAAGGTGATCAATCCCAGGGCTGTTTTGGGGATCCTCCCCACAGGCACGGGATCGGACTTGGTCAAGACGCTCCAATTGCCAAAATCGATAAAGGATCAAATCCGTTTAATCAAGGGGAGTTCTGTTAAAAAAATAGATATTGGTTGGGCTCGCTATCTTTCGCATGACGGAAAACAAGAGGGTCGTTATTTTTTAAATTTGGCGAGTGCCGGGATTGGCGGGGATGTTTGCGAAAAGGTCAACCGTATGGACTCCCGTATTTTTCGGGGTTCATGGGCCTATTTAAAAGTGAGTCTGGAAAAATTGATCCACTATCAACCAAAGGAGATCCGTATTGTCATTGACGAGGAGCCGCCCCTAAAAAAGAAATGTTCACAGATCATGGTGGCCAACGGTCAATTTTATGGAGGAGGGATGCATGTGGCCCCCAAGGCCGCCATCGATGACGGTTTGTTTGATGTCGTGATTATTGGAGACCTTTCTTTCATGGATTTTCTCAAGGCCATTCCTCAATTGTATGGGGGGACCCTCCACCTCCATGAGAAGATTCACTTTCAAAGGGCCCGCCGCGTCCAACTCGATTCTTCGGAAAATGTCCTCATTGATATTGACGGAGAAACCCCCGGTCGTCTCCCGGTCCTCTATGAGATGATACCCAAAGGTCTCTCCATCAAAATGTAGTTTGTCAACATCCTGACCTGATACAAATCATTTTTAATAATGAGATTCCCATATTGACGGATGGCGTTGGACCGGATAAAACCGGCGACCGATAGTGCTAACCGATAAGAATAAGGAGAAACCATGTCGGATTACGAGAAACTAACCCCTCCAAAGAATGGAGAAAAGATTACTGTTAACAAGGACTTATCACTCAATGTCCCTCGGCATCCCATCATCCCTTTTATCGAGGGAGACGGAACGGGGCCTGACATTTGGAGGGCCTCCCAGTTTGTCTTTGATGGGGCGGTTGAGAAGGCCTATGGAGGCAAGCGCAAGATTATTTGGTTTGAAATCTATACGGGGGAGAAATCCCTCAAGGTTTATGGGCCGAATCAATGGCTCCCTGAGGATACGCTGAAGGCGATCTCTGATTATGTGGTGGCGATTAAAGGGCCCTTGACGACACCCGTAGGCGGTGGGATTCGGAGCCTGAATGTCACCTTGAGAAAGAGGCTTGATCTTTACGCGTGTGTGCGGCCTGTACGATGGTTCACCGGCGTCCCCAGTCCCGTTAAGGAACCGGGAAAACTCAATATCGTCATCTTTCGTGAAAATACCGAAGACGTCTACAGCGGTATCGAATATCGGCAGGGAACGGCCGAGGCCCAAAAGGTCTACCACTTTTTGACCAAGGAGATGGGCGCCAAGATCCCCTTTGCTGATTGTGGTATTGGGATCAAACCCATTTCGATGACTGGAACGAAAAGACTCGTCCGTCGGGCGATTTGTTATGCCATCGACCACAAACTTCCCTCCGTCACCCTTGTCCATAAGGGGAATATCATGAAATTCACCGAGGGGGCCTTCAAGGACTGGGGTTACCAGCTGGCCAAGGAGGAATTTCGAAATCAGATTATTACGGAGGATGAGCTCTACGATTGGACCCTGGCCGATGATGGTGTCACCCCCACGGTCAAACCCGGAGTCTACAGCAACTTAAGAGGCGGGAAGCCCACGGGGAATCCCAATGGCCGGGTCATTATCAAGGACCGTATTGCCGATCAGACCTTCCAGCAGTTGCTCTTGAGACCTGATGAATATTCTGTCTTGGCGACGCCCAATCTGAATGGGGATTATATCTCTGATGCGGCGGCGGCTCAGGTGGGAGGTTTGGGCCTGGCCCCGGGGGCCAATATCGGGGATCATGCCTCTCTCTTTGAGGCGACCCATGGGACGGCCCCCAAGTATGCGGGTCAGGACAAGGTCAATCCGGGTTCTGTCATCTTGTCCGGTGTCATGATGCTGGAGCACATGGGATGGAATGAGGCGGCAGCGCTGATCGTGAAGGGGATTGAAGGGGCCAT
>MGSF01000058.1:0-192 GCA_001798715.1 Deltaproteobacteria bacterium RIFCSPLOWO2_02_FULL_50_16
CAGCGCCCGTTTTTTTGCCAAAATTTTTCACCCGTCTTTTAAATAAGGAGTGACTAATGAAAAAAATATTTGTTTTTGTGGTTTTAGTGGCCCTTTTTTTACTGCCACTGATGAGTCATGCCGAGGTGAAATTTGATTCCCGCGAACACGGCCTCCTCCCGACCATGACGATCAATGACAATGTCAAGGTCA
>MGSF01000058.1:242-1534 GCA_001798715.1 Deltaproteobacteria bacterium RIFCSPLOWO2_02_FULL_50_16
GGGGAGGACACCTCGCTCAATATTCAACCGGCCAACGCCGGCGCCGATGCCCCCAATGACGTCGCCTTTCACTTTAATGCCACACGGTTCGGGACGGCCTTTTGGGCCACCTATGGAAAGATAGAGCACAACGCCAATTTCCAGATCGATTTTGATACGGCCGCCCGGGCCCCCCGCATCCGCCATGCCTATGCCACCGTGGAGACTCCCGTTGTCAATGTCCTCGGCGGTCAAACCTGGTCCGTCGTCGGTCAGAGTGATCCGATGATCGGTTTTGAGCTCATGAGCAACAACAACGACAACGCCTGGAATCTCGGCAACGCCTATGATCGTCTCGTCCAGTTCCGCCTCTGGAAGGACATCGAAGACGGCCTGGGGACATTCGGGGCCCAGTTCGGCATCATGCAGTTTTTTAACCAGGGCGATGCCGTCACCGGACCCACGGGTCTCACGATCGGGGATCAGGACATCCCCCAATTTCAGGCCCGCCTGTCACAAACCTTTTCCCTCTTTGACCAACAAGGACTCATTGCCGGTTCGGCGAGCTTAGGGAAGGTCAAGGCCTCCAATCGGGCCTCCTTTACAACCGCCCTGGGCGTCTTTGAACTGAAGATCCCGCTCAAATACGTCATCTTGGAAGGGGAATTTTTCTACAGCCACGGCGGCGGCTACAACACGGGGGTCTCTCAAGAGGCGATCGAGACCGCGGCGGGGGCCCTTTCGGCCATCAAATCCCTCGGGGGATGGGCCGGACTCAAGATCCCCTTTGAAGGCATCAAGACCACCTTCAATGCCCTGTACGGGATCGACAATCCTCAAAACGCCGTCGGGGGAACGGCCGTGACCATTACAAAAAATCAGCTCTTAAGCGGCAATTTTTACATCCTGATCACGGATTGGCTCTCCGTCATCCCGGAAATAGAATACTTGGTGACGACCTACGGGGCCGGCTTTACGGAGAAGAACATCCGAACGACACTGGGCGGCTATTTCTACTTTTAGAGGTTCCCTTATGTCGCCTTTTTGATGATCGAGGGGGTGATAAAGATCAAGAGCTCGCTTTCCACGGTCGTCTTTGACCTGTTCTTGAATAACCAACCCATGACGGGGACCTTGGAAACCCCCGGGACACCCCGTGTCGTTTTTGTCGCCCTTGTCCGCATGAGTCCCCCGATGACAGTCGTATCCCCGCTCTTCAAGACAACGGTTGTCGTCGCGGTGTTGTCCAAAATGGACGGAATCCCGTCCACTGTCCGCGAAAAATCCGCCTCGCTCTCAACGGCCTCGATCTT
>MGSF01000058.1:1561-1837 GCA_001798715.1 Deltaproteobacteria bacterium RIFCSPLOWO2_02_FULL_50_16
CTGGGGGGTGACGGAGAGTTCAACGCCCGTATCGATCTCCTGCAAATCCGATTCGCTCCCCGACGCCGATCCCCCGCCCCCTCCGACAGTGATATCCGACGTGGACTTGACGTAAATTTTGAGACCGCTCCGAATCTTGGCAGGCGTATTGTTCAGGGTGATAATCGACGGTTCAGATAATATGCGGATCGTCCCGTTTTCCTCGGCCATTAGGAGCTTGGTCTCTATGCTGGCTCCCCCCACCAACCGACCCAAAATAATGCCGATACCGCTTGT
>MGSF01000058.1:1914-7466 GCA_001798715.1 Deltaproteobacteria bacterium RIFCSPLOWO2_02_FULL_50_16
CTTGGCCTGGATATGCACCTGCTGATCGGCCGTATCCATCCCTTCCAACAAACGGGCCAGATTTTCTGCAACCTCCGGGCGATCTCGGATAGCCACTGTATTGGTTCGGACATCGGCAATGACAGATCCCGTCTCTGAGATCATCTCCTTGATCCCCTCAGCCAGTTTTGCGGCATCTCCATATTTCAGGGTCACAGCCACCGTCTTCATGTTGGCACCCCCCAAAAACTGGTCCGGGCGCCCGACACGCAGGACAGTCCCCTCCATCGCACTATCGTAGTTGTTGACACGAAGGATGGATTCCATGGCCTCGATGATGCGAATATTACTGAAACTCACCGTCACTCGCCCGGCCAGATCATCGGGGACCACCAGATTGATCCCCGCCACGACACTCAAGAGATCCAGCGACAGGCGAAGATTGGCCTCATAAAGCTCCACGATATAACAGCCCGGGTCGAGAGATCTCCAGTCTCGGTGAATATAACCTTCCATATCCAGACGATAGACACTCTCATCAAATTTCATCGAGACATGATCGGGGTTGATCTCCGTCACCTCATAATTTCCGATATAGTCCCCCTTTTTGACAACCCGCCCGGAAATCAGGGCGGCGGCCTTATCCGCACTAAAAACGACTCCCTGCAGGTAAAGGTTGCTGATTTCCGTCACATCAAAGGATTTTACAGAGGGAATAAAGGGATTGCGTGACAAGGAGGAAATGACCTCGGGTCCCTTTTCAAACTCATTCAGACCCAAGTCCGAATAAGAAATCGCCCCCGCCTTCAAGGCCACCCCCAGAAGAAGGAAGCAGACCACACCTATAAAAAACCTTCTTGCCATCATACCTCAAGCCTCAATCAGTCAAAAAGCCCCTACGTATTGCCGATCACATAATAATCTATTTTGATCTGTAAATCCACATCAGAGGCGTCTTTTTCAAATATTCTCATGGTGATTTCACTCAACTTGATGACCGCCTCTAGGGATTCTATTTGGGAGATATACTGAATAATGTCCCTAAAATCGCCCCTCACATTGAGCATAAATGAGGCGGTCTTATAGTGATCCCCCTGTCCCTCTGTCGACTCAACCCTCACCACCTTGACAGATCCCAAAAAGCGCATATTGGTAATCACCTGTAAAAACTCGGCCGGGTCGGGTTGGGACTTGAAGGCGTGAGAAAGAAGGGCACGGATCTGGGGATTCATGGAGGTCGTCCCCCTCGCCTCAGGAGAGGTGGTATTTTGCGGCATGACGGATTCAAACTTTAAAAGGGCATTTTTCTCCAGGGCAAGATTGTCATAACGCACCTTCGTCACCTTGAGGGCCGTTGTTTTTATGGGATATAAAACCTTGAAGAAAAAAATGAAAAAGGCCAAAATGACAAAGGCAAAAAGAAGCTCTTCCCTCAAAACCGCCTTTTGATCCCAATTAATTTTTTCCATCACAATCCCTTGACTTCCGCTTCAATAGAAAATTGAAAAACATTGCCCTCACCCCCCGCCTCATTTGTGGTATTTTTTAAGACAACGGTCTCAAAGTGGGGCGATTTTTCCAGGAGGGCGACAAAGAGGGAAATCGAGCCAATATCCTGTGAATACCCTTCAAAAACAATCGCAGGCCTCCCCGCCCCATCGGCCTTGACATAATTGCGAATACCATGCAGCCACACCTGCGGGGGAAGGCGCCTAGCAAGGTCCGTCAAGGCGGATCCCCAGCGGATAGCCCCCTCCAAACTCGATCGAAGGGCCTGAACCGCCGCCTGGGGTCCTGTCCCCAATTGACTCTGAAGCTGGGCCTTGGAACTTTCCTGCTTGACCTTGAGTTCTGAAACCTCTTTTTGGAGATTATCAATCCCATGGGCAAGGTAGATCTGTCTCACGGACTGGCCAACGTAAAAAAGGAGACACACAACAAGAGTGGCCACAAAAGCGACCGCCATCTTTTTATAAGTAATGACAAATCGCTCCACCTCTAAAAAATTGACACCCCGGATCATGGATACTCCTGAGGAAGGCTTAAACCCAAGGCAATGGAAAAATACGGATCCAGCCCTTCAAAGACCCGTCTTCCCCGCATCGTCACCTGCCATTGTCTTGCGGTGATTCCTATATTCGTTTCAAAATATTCCTTGAGCTGAGGAAGAAAGGCGCCGCATCCCGATAATGTAATAGAATTGACCCTCTCCACATGAAACATCACCGAAAAGGCGTCAATAGAACTCTGGAGTTCCAAACTGAACTGCTGATAACAGCGCCCCAAAATAGAACGCACAGTCTCAGAATCCCCGAATGACTTTACAAAATCGCCCCCTTTTTGCGTGCAGAGACTCTTGATATTATCATATTTCTCCTTGGAAAGCGGAACGGCCTCCTGAAGCATGGCCAGGCAATGTTCGACGGATATCTTTTCTGTGGGACGCGAAAAAAAGAGCCTTCCCTGACTCACCACAATGAATAACGACCTTTTCCAACCGAGATGGAGGACCCCATGGTGCTCGCCCTTCACCCACTGATGAAAAGAATTAAAACCCGCCAGCAGGGCTACGGCGTTGGGCTCCACAATCACCGGATTCAATCCCAGTGATTTGAGCCAATGAAAGCGTCCTTGAATAGCCCTCTTATGAATGGCATAGGCCACGAGAGAGAGACGGGAGGATTCTCCGGAGGTCAATTCCTCGATCGGGGAATAACGAAAGACATAATCCTCCATAGGACCCTCGATGACTTCCCGCAATTCCCATTTCACGGCCTCAATGAGGTCATAATCGGGCATCTTGGGAACCTCGACACGGCGAATTTTTAGGGAAATATCTTCAATGTTGGTCGCCACATCCATATCCTGAAAATCGTTGGCCCGGACAAAATCCCTCAACGCCCTGATTTCTTTTTCTTCCAATTTTTCCTCAAGCAGGGGGTAGAGAAAAAACTGGGCGACGCTGAATTGTTTTTGCTTGTCTTGAACGGTTTTTACAAATCGGATACCGGTATCATCCATATCCAGGGCCAGGAGACCCCGCCTGTTGTAGAAATTAAGGATCTTTTTAAAGTTAAAGCCTGACAACATCCCCACTCCATAAGGAACTCGGTGAAAAAAGACGGCAAAATTTAGAGGAGCCGCCGTTCCAACAAACTCAACCGCCTCTTTATTTTGGAATAAAGATCAGGATCAAGATCCGTGGCCAATTCCAAAAATTGCTGATAATTTTTCAGCGCCCCCCGGTGATCACCCTGGGCCTCCAGAATAACCCCAAGGTTAAAAAAAGGTTCCGGATAATTCGATTTTAAAACGATGGCCTTTTCAAAATTCTGCTTGGCTTCTCCCAATCTCAAATCGGCCAAAAGAAGGGCCCCCAAATTATTCAGGGCCTCGGGATAATCGGGCTTGATCGCCAGGGCATTTTCATATTGTTTATAGGCCTCTTTTGTCTGTCCCATTTTTTTGTAGATCATTCCCAGATTGTTATACACCTCAGGATTGGTGGGATCGGTCAGGAGCAGACGCTGAAAGACCTGCAATCCGCGGTTCCAGTCCTGATTGGAAAAAATCTGTTCCGCCTCGAGCCACAACTGCTCCTTGGACGACTCTTGGGGCAATAGAGAGGGCTGTGGTGCCAAAGCCGCCTTAGAAATCACTTCCTGATGCGGTTTGTAAAAACGAAAATAGCCGACTCCTGCAATCGAGAGAAGAAGCAAGATCAGAAGGAGATAAACGCGCAACCCCCGCTTCTTGGGGGGGGGTGAAGCACTTTTCTGAGGCAAGGAAGAGGCCTCGATATTTGGCTTTTCCTTCTGCTCTGCCTTTTTTAAGGCCTCGTGAATCAGTGACATGCTCATGACTCCGATGGATCGATGTACAGAAAATCAGGCCGCCCAAAATTTTAGGCGCCGCCAAACGGATGACAACCTGGCCGACGGATCCCCACCACCCACCATTTCCAAATAAGCCATTCCGACAATATCTTTTGTCACAACATGGGTATCATAGACATAGGCCGCCATCAGACATTTATCACACAAATTATTGATGACCCGAGGGATGCCCCCTGTATATTCGTGAATCCTCTTATAGGCCTTCTCCTCAAAGACAATGCACGCCTTAATACCCGCATGTCGAATCCTCCAATTGATATAATCCTTGACCTGCACGGGTGTAAAGGGAGTCAACCGAAATCTCATCTGAATCCTCTGCTGCACCTGTCTCATGGCCTCTTGGGAGAGCTGATGATCAAGTTCGGGTTGACCCGCCAAGACAATCTGTAAAAGCTTGCTCGATTCCGTCTCGAGATTGGAAAGGAGACGAATCATCTCCATGGTCTCAAAAGAAAGGTGCTGGGCCTCATCAATAATCACAACGGCATTGCGCCCCTGGGTATTGACCTGGAGCAAAAACTGGTGGAGGGCCTCCAATAAACCCCTCAGACTCCTCTGGACAATGGGAACACCAAAATCGGTGGCAATGGTCTCCAGGAGCTCTTCCATCGACATGAGTGGATTGAAGATAAGGGCCGTCTCCATGGTACTGGGGAGGCGATTGAGGAGGGCGCGGATCGTCGTCGTCTTCCCCGTCCCCACCTCCCCCGTGAGGACCATAAATCCCAGACGCTGGTCAATGCCATACGCAAGGCTATCGATGACCTCCTCATGCTGGGAAGACATGTAAAAAAAATGGGTATCCGGCGTCAGCTGAAAGGGCAGCTGCGACAATGAAAAAAAGTCAAGATACATAAGGAGTTATCTGGCGTTTATTATAGTAAATTTTCTAGATTTATCAATTAGAAAATGAATAAATAAGGAGGTTTAGTCATCCGGGGGGGTCACAAAATTCACCACCTTGGTCGACCCGTCTCCCATATTGAAGACGATCTGGACATTCTTGCTATGCATATTGAAGGGATGGAAGTGGAGGGGCTTGATCTTATTTTGGCCGGTATTCGTCTCGACCCAATCGGGAACGAGGTCCGTTGTCTGACCGGAGGTGGTTTCCGGGAAGATATCCCACTGATCGGAGTCGATCTTCATCTCATTGACGGCCTCGCCATTATCGGGGGCCCATGTGACGACGAGTGAAGCAATCGTGATGGAGGCCAAACAGATCTTATATAACCAGATGTCTTCAATCTTGTCCTCATTGGGCCCTTCAACATCCACGTTTGCAATATCAATATTCATACAATCGGCCTGGGTCGGGCTGATCACCTGGTGGATCACCTGCGCCTCTCCGGCATTGGCAGTCACGGTAATGATATTCCCTGCGCGATTGGAGTAAAGGTCCCTCCCGCAAAGCTGATCCCCGGGGCGGCGACATTGGAACTCATACCCTCCCAGATCTTGCGGATAGAATATTCCAATCCCGCCTGATTGATATAATAGGCCTGCTGATACAGGATCTGTCTCAAGCGGATCTCCTGGTGGGTCGTCATGACCTGGGCCACCCCCAGGCCCATAAAGCCTATCAGGGTCATCCCCGCCAAGACCGCCAAACTGACAAATCCCCTTTTATTTCCCTTTAAAAATGGGCGTATTCTACAAATAACCGTCATACATCAT
>MGSF01000058.1:7530-8515 GCA_001798715.1 Deltaproteobacteria bacterium RIFCSPLOWO2_02_FULL_50_16
AGGTCGATCCGGAGACGCCGTGTCTGCAGGGCCGATCCCGTCACCCCCCCCGTCGAATTATAACAGGTAAAGGCCAGATTGGTGACGTTGGAACACAGGACATCATTCCCCCGTCGTAGGTCCGTCCCGTTGAGATTAAAACTCGTGTTGTTCCCCAGATCATCCACAAATTGGATCGAGGTGGCCCCGACATTCGTCAAGTCTCCGGTTCCCAAGAGCTGAAATTCGCGGACGACGCGATCTACACAATACCGGGATCTTTCAAGGAGCGCCGCCCTCTCCGTCGTATACTGATAAGAGTCCAGCCCCCTCAAAAGGATCATGCTCCCCACCGCAAAAATGGCCCCGATGAGAACCATGACCAGGATCAATTCAACAAGGGTAAATCCCCTTTGCCTTTTTAATTCCTGTCCTTTCATATCTTTTTAAGTCCCCCAAAGGGTCAGGAGGGTCTGATATGTCACCGTCCCTCCTCCGGGTGATATCACACTCACCGTGACCCGTTTGTACCCCGTCCCCGCCTGGGGAGTGGTCAAATTTGCGGCCTGGACCTCAAAAATATTGATCGTCCGCGTAAATCCATTAAAATTTCCCGTCAGGTTCTCATTGATATTGTAATTGCCATTGACGACATAAGTATATCCCCGCTCATTTTTATCCGCGACAATCTCCTCCAGCTTGGAAGACGCCAAATGGGAGGCGGTAATAAACCGCTCGGTATTGGACCCATGATTGACGACGTTCTGAAATAAGGTCATGAGACCAAAGAGGGCCGTGCTGATCACAACGGTCGCCAGGATCAGCTCAATGAAAGTAAATCCCCTATTATTGGAGAAATGGCGCCTCATAAACCCACCACATTTCCCGTCTCCGTCGTGACCGTCAGGGTGATGGTATTGACGGTATCTGTAATCTGGACCTGCCCCCCTCCGCCAATAACAGGCCGTCCAATGCGGTCAAACTCGACCTGATACGTATTGCCAAC
>MGSF01000059.1:0-14161 GCA_001798715.1 Deltaproteobacteria bacterium RIFCSPLOWO2_02_FULL_50_16
ATCAAAAACTGCCTACTGACATTTTTACTGAGCAGTTAACTGACATATTGACGGAGCTTATACAGGATTAAAAAATGTGGCTGAAACGTCATCTACCGTAGGAGCGACTTTTCAATTTCAGAGGCGAATCGTTCAAAATCACCCAGATGTTCTCTGTAAATGACAAAGACCTCCTCCAAGTCGATCTTTTCGTACATATGAACGACAATATTGCGAAAACCGACCATCCTCTTGCAAAGATCCATAACTTCTTTGGAGAGGATGCCGTGCCGGTGAAGCTCTTCAAAAATCTCCCTATTTGAAGAAGGAAGGGGCCAGCCCTCATCAGCGATGATGTGATTGCCGATATCGATGCAGATCTCCACCATCACCTCCAAGATGTGCTGGACGGCATTGTGAAGAAAGGGGTCTGCCTGCAGGGACGAAAGGTCTTTTATCTCCTTTTTCTCAAGGAGATTCTTCTTCTCGCGAAGATCAGCCATCAGTTTCTTGATCAGGACGACGTCTACCATTATGAAGGCCCCCTGGCCTGACGCTCAAAGTGAAAATTAAAGGTGGGGAGGTAGTCAAAATACTCATGAAGGGCATTTAATCTGAATCGTTTAGCCCCCCCTTTATGCCTTTCAAACAAGATCTTTCCATCCCGGGCCACTTGGTATTTTAAAAGACTGCCCGCCGTATTTAAAATGACGATATCGACTTCCCGTCCGAAGAGGGGACTCAAGGCGCTCGCAAGCCCTGATCGCAGGGCCACTCTCTCTGAACCGGACGGCACATCCTCCAGGAGCAAGGCAATATCCACATCGCTTGACTTTTTTTGTCGACCACGCGCCTCAGAACCGAAGACCCAGGCCGCCGCGACATTTTTTTGGGCCGAGATCACATCCTTGATAGTCTTTTTGCTGCAAGAAGAGTGACGATGCATTCTCCAACAATTAACACAGCCTTTTTAGGGAAACAATATCAATTTCGCTAAGGTCCCCCACATAAGTGGCTCCGTCACCTAAGAAGTACTGCGGGCGTTGGCCTCTTCGCGTTTGAGGAGATTGTCGGCCAGCTCCATGGACTCATCGAGGGCGGCAAGGGATTGCCGCGTGATCATCTCCAGATTTTCCTCAAAGCGTCCGATCTGCGTCTGCTGGAAGCGGAGGTCTTCGATCTGGGTACTGAGCTCTTGGCGGCGCTGGCGGTCGGACTCGGTATTGCCGGTGATCGCGGCCAGCTCAGTGCTGATCCTCTGGATCTCGCCGTGGAGGTGTTCTTCTTGTCTTGCGATCGTGGCCTTCATCTCAAAGAGGGCGGCGGCATTGGCCGAGGCGTTTTCACGACGGATATTCCCCATGACGAGGGCGGCCTCATCGATCATCTTGGAATTGCCGCTCATGATACAAGCCAGGAGGTAGAAGAGCAGGGCCCACCAAAAATCTTTGCGCTCCTTGGCCTCCTCGGCCATCGCGAGGGCCTCTCGGGCCGTCCCCCGGGCCTGGATGTCATGATAGCGGCTAGTATAGTAGCCGTCGGAGGCGTGTTCTCCGGCAGGTGGGGTCACGACTGTCTCGGTATCTGCAGGATCAGAGGCTTCCCCGACAGTAAGGGTCGGGGACGGCGTGGTCCCGGGTAAATCAAAAGTCGTCGTCCCCCCCACACCAGGAACAGTAACGGTCACCCCCGTCAGGGCATTGGGCTGTTTGGCGACCTCAAAGGTGAGTGTATTGCCACTCACAGTCACATTATCGGCGGTCAGGGCTGGTGAACCTGTTGGACCCGTCAGTGTCACCGTTGGCAGTGGCGTCGCTGGCAAATTGGGCCCCGCTAGTGTCACCGTCACCAGGCTCCGGGCCGTATTGCCACTGACATCGGCCACCGTTGGTGTAGTATTAAAAGTCGTTTGAGTCACGGTGGTACCACCACTCCGGGGACGGGTAATGGGTGTGGACAAGGGGACGTCTAAGGAGGCCAGGCGCGTAGCGTTCGACCCCGTGGGCCTCATCGGGCCCGTGGCCGGATAGACGCCAATCTGAAAACTCGCGCCACCGTTGTTTCCCCGATGGAGTCCTGTCACATTTAACGTGACAGCGCCGCTTGCATCCGTTGTCCCCCTCATCGTCTGGCCCCCGTTGGTAAAACGAAAGCGATATTCTGTATTTGCGGCCAATCCCGTAATCTGGACTGAGGCCTGACCCTCGGCGGCATTAGTTGTCATCACTGTCCCCACGGCAGGGGTGACGGTCCCACCCGAGCTAGGCTCAACGGGGGCGGGATCGGCGGAAGCAGGGGTCACATTGAGAGAGACAGCGGTCCCATTAACACTTCCTCGGTTGACACGAAATTGGAGGGCGACGGGTCCGCTTATAGGGTCGGTGCCTGGAACTGTTAAGGCAACTCTTCCTTGAGTTCCTGAAGAAGTCATGGGTGACCAAGTCGTACCATCCTGGCTCCATTGCACAACATCGCCGGACTGGAGAGGATTATCAAGAGTCACTGTAACCGTCACATCCCGGCCGCTGACGGTATAGGTCCCACTCGTGGGTTGGGGTACGGCTGTTGCGCCACCCGGATCAGGGGCCGCTGTTACTTCGTGGGTGATAGTGGCAGAAGGATTTGCATAACCCTCACCTGGCCCATTGACTGAAGCGGACTGCAGGTTAGTAATACTAAGAGCTGTAATAGATGTCGGGATATTTCCGACGTTGAAGGTCACTCGGTTGCCATTGACCGTTCCCGTAGCTGTTTGAACAGCACCAGCACCTATTTGATAGGAGACAATCATGTCACTCGCGAGACTCTGGTCGGTGCTGGGAGCGAGAAAAGTGATCGTCAGCCTCCCTGTACCATTAGGGTCGGAGTTATTAGCCCTCGTCGCAGTTACATCAGCTCTGGTAACTGAAGGGACGACAGGGGTGGTCGTCGCGGGGGCGGGGGTTAAGGTTGCACGCCATTCTTCGATCGTTTTCCATTGGCCAGAGATATTAACCTGAATGTTTGCCCAAGGTATGGTAACGGCTCCAGGATATGCGCTTTGATACCCTGCTTCAATTGCTGCAACTATAGCTCGAATTTCAGTCTCATCACTCAGCCCCGCTGAGCCTGTATCACCGACACTGCTGTCGGAAATAAATTCAGCTTCGGAATCTACGCGAACATTAAATTGAATGGGTACCATTCTCTTCTCCCTTAGACTCCCCAGCCTATTATAGCAGAAACGTGTGGTGGAAACATGGAGGAAATCCCTTACCTACAAGAGTTATCGGGTCCGACCCCGCCAATGTTGCGTCCTTATTATTTTTTCATGGACTCTAGTCCCTTGAGGGATCGGTCCTGTTCCCTGAACGTCTCTAATTGGCTTAAGTCATTGATTTTACTCAATTAAACACTGTCTTGGACTTCCATCGTCATTGTGGGTGCACGTCACTACGATGGGTTCGGGATACTCGATGGGGATGGACTCATTGGCGTAGCCCTCCCCGGGGCCTTCCGCCATTTCCGAGCTCAGGCCCAGAACCGCCAACGACCCCACACTACCGACCGGGATATCCCCCAAGTCAAAATCAACCGTGTCCCCATACTGGGTCTCTCCAGAGACCCTTTCTTCAGCCCCATTTAAACTATAGCGAAGCTCCAGATCCTCCGGCAGGCACTCGCCCTCACGAAGGTCCGTAAAGGTCAGGGTGAGCCGCCCCCTCCCCTGGGGATCGTCCGCCTGCGCCCGCCTCACAACGGCCACCGCCCCTTGGACAAGCGGGACAATGGGCGTTCTCGGCATCAAGATCTCCCGAAAATCCTCCAGGGGCATCCACTCCCCCGCTAAACGCCCCTCACGGGACCGCATCGATCTTCCAATAATAGTGACCGCCTCATCGGGTCCCCTCCCCGATCGGGAACGGACCTCCGCCTCAAAGGCCGGCCCCTCTAGTGTCCCTTCAATGGCCACGACCTCCTCTATGTTTGTGATCCCATCGACCTCGTCGGTCTCGGGAACGGGTTGATCCTCCCGCACCGCGACCCACTCACAAGAATCCCCCTGGCTGACACAGACCATGACATCATAGGTTCCGGACATCGTTTCCTCCTTAGCAGGTGCAGGGTTTCGGCTTTATTACTGCTCATTATCGGGAGGGGGGGAAAGGATGTTGTGCGGGGCCCCTATTTTCAGTATTCAATTGTATACAACTGGGGAAATTTAGGACGTGCCAAAAGAGGTCCGAATTTTACGAAGGGGGCGGGAGGGAGTGCATGAGATACTCGATCAGGACCTTGACCTGAAGGAGCATCTTTTGATTCAAGAAATCCATCTGCTCGACGATAAAGCCAAAGGCCAGGAAAAAGACGACGACCGCCGACACCGCCCGGACCGCAAACCCCATTTCCCAGACGTTGATCGCCGGGGCCATGCGGTTCATGAGGGCCAGGATCAGATCGGACAAAAAGATCGCAACCATGACCGGGCCGGCCAATTGCACGGCCACGAGGATCACATCCCCGGTCATATTGATAAAGAGGTCAATCACCCCCGTCAAATCCACGGCCCCGCCGGGCATCTCGAGGACGGGGAGGCGGGTATAACTCTCCACAAAGGTCTTTAAAAAAATCCGATGCCCCCCCGTCGACAAAAAAATGACGATCCCCAGCTGCATCTGGAACATCCCAAACATGCCCCCCTGCTCCCCCAACTGGGGGATCAAGAGCCTGGCCTGGGCAGCCCCGCGCTGGTTGTCGATGAAGGAGCCCGCCGCCTCAAAGGCGTGAAAGACGAGACTCGCTATCAAACCAATGGCGACCCCATAGAGAGTCTCCTTCAGGAAAAGCACCACAAAACCCAGTGTCGGAATCTGCTGGATTGCCACGTCGGGGGGACGCACATAGGGAAACAAAAAAATGAGGAGGGAGATGGCAAAGGCCATCCGGACCTGGACAGGCACCGGACGCCCCACCAAAAAGGGGATGATCGAGGCCATGGCAATAATACGCGTCATGACCAGGCTCCCAAAGGTCAGGGTCGCCTGCCAGTTGACATCAAGACCCAGGGCTTGAAAGGCCGCATTCATGACAAGATCCTTCCGGTTCCTCTACTTTACATACTGGGGAAATGCGGTTAAGACATTATTGGCAAAGGCCACGACCTGCATCAACGACCAGGGTCCCACCAGGGCCAAGACGAGGATGATCGTCACCAGCTTGGGGACAAAGGTAAGCGTCATCTCCTGCAACTGGGTGGTGGCCTGAAAAAGGGAGACCGTGAGTCCCACCAGCATCGCGGCAAGCACGGGGGGGGCCGTGAGGATCAGGACCAAAAAAAGGGCCTGTTTGCCCATGGCGATGTAAAAGGTATCCATAAAGACCCCTTTCCTATTCCGACTAAAGATATCCCAACACCAGCCCCTTTGCGATCAGGTGCCACCCTTCAACGAGGACAAAGAGGAGGAGTTTGAAGGGGAGGGCGATCGTGATGGGCGAGACCTGAAACATCCCCAAGGACAAGAGGACATTGACCGTCACGATATCGATGATCAAAAAGGGAAGATAGATTAAAAAACCGATCTGAAAGGCCTCGACCAGCTCGCTGATCACAAAGGCCGGCATCAAGACCGTAAAATCCCTGTCCGTCACCTTGTCCCGATCCTCGGGCTTCATCATCTTTTTGGACATGGAAAAAAAGAGATCCCTGTCCTTTTCATGGGCATGCTTGATCAAAAAATCACGCATCGGTTCCCGGGCCTCCTCAACGGCCTTGAGAAGCAGACTCACCGAGGCCTGGGAAAGTATCGGCTGTTTGGTCCCCTTATTGATCGATTCGCCCGCCACCTTGTAGATGTCCATCCCCACGGGGATCATGATATAGATCGTCAGGATCATGGCGAGTCCCGTAATGATCGTGTTGGGCGGGATCTGCTGGGTGCCCAGGGCATTGCGAAGCAGGGCCAGCACCACGGAGATCTTCACAAAGGATGTCGTCATCATGATGACAAAGGGGGCAAGCCCCATGGCCATCAAGATCAAGATGAGGACGAGCGGCCGCGAGACCGTTTGATCGCCCAAATTGAGACCGACCCCCCCTGTCTGCGCCATCAGGTTCCCGTCTCCCAGACAGCTCATAAGGAGAAAAAAGAGACCCGTCCTCATGAGAAGGGTCCCCGCCCTTTTCATCCTTTTAAGAACATGTCCCCTAGTCCCTTTAGGGATAGGCTTTTTCGACTTCATCCTTTGACAACTCCCCAATAAGCGAGACCGACTGATCTGCGGTCCCGATCAGATAATGGCGTCCTCCCACCTGAATAAGATAAATACTTTTTCGCGGCTCCAGGGTATTGCGATCGAGGATCTTGATGGCACTCTGGGAGGAGCGATGAAACCCCTTCAGTCGCGGCAGGACAAACCGGATAAAGACAAAGACCAGGGAAATCACGAGGACAAGCGCCACGCACACCCTTACAAACAACCAGGTATAATCCAGCATCGGACCTTCCATCCCTCCTGACGGGATCTTCTGATCCGCCTCTTGGGCCGCCAGGGCGACCACTGTCCAAAGAAGTCCCATTTATACCATCCTCAAGATCCGGACCCCCAACTTGCCCTGAATCTCCACCAACTCTCCTTGCGCGACCAATTTTCCATTGGCCACCAAATCCACCACATCGTGGGGGGCACGATCCAGCTCCACCACCTCCCCCATCTGCAACTCCAATAAATCCTTGACGGTCATATGGCGCTTTCCGATCACCGCGACGAGATTGACCGGGATATCCGGAGAAATCTGGCTAAAATCGGTGGCCTGGACCGGGGGGGCCGAGGGCGCGGGGGGGGTTCTCGGTTTGTTTTGGGGTTGTTGGGAAACCGGGGGTTTCGATGCCTTTTGGGACGACACAGGGACATCGGCCCGCGTGGGATCCTCGAGATTTAAATCCTCCATAGAAGATTCCAACTGGTCTAAATAGGGATCCTCAATGGATTCATTGCCAGGGGGATTTTTTTTCTTATCCGCCACAGTTGTTTCTCCTTAAGTCAATCCTAATTTTAACTTCATCTTGGGGCCATCGTCTAAAATGGCCGAGGGGATCGCAACAATCTCTCCCTTGCCAACACGCAGCGTCGCCCTTCCTCCCACATGCCCCTCTTTAAGAGTCGCCAAACTTTGATCCAGCAAGACAACGTCTCCCCTCTCCAAACCCGAAATCTCCCGTGGTGACAGCGAGGCCTGACCAATCTCGGCCCACACAGGGGCCTGGATATGGGCTATCCTCACCTGACGTCTTTTTTGGGCCTCTTTTTCCTGAGGCGAGGAGGCCACACGGGCAAAGGGCTGCAACAGGGCCTGCGTCAAAAATGGGTCCGGGAGTATCACCTGAATCATCCCCGTCTTTTTTCCCACCACCGCCTCAAAATGGAGAAAGACGAGCGCCGTTCCCTCCGCAATAAGACCCTGCAGTTCCTGAGAGGAAAAACGAAAACCCTCAAAGCGAAAATGGACCTGTTTTTCGGGGGTCGACCGCTCATAAATTTGTGCCAAAAATTTTAATATCAGATAGGAAAGGACCCCCTGCTCCGCCTCTGTCAGCGCAAAACGATTGACCGCCACCTCCCCTTCTCCGCCCAAAATCCGGTCAATCATCACGAAGGCCAAGACAGGATCGATCTTGATAAGGGCCTTGTGAGGCAGGGGGGACATCCCAATCACCGCGTAGATCTCCTCAAAACCATGTCCCTTGGAAAAGGGGGATTCGTGTGCCGTCGCCATCCCACGCAGGGTGAGCGAAAAATCATCGCCCAAATAGGGTTTGAGCATGTCGACGACGGCCCCCTGAAGGGAGGCGTCAAAGCCCAGCCGCGGCAAAAGATTCAAAAGGCCCTTCATCAACCGGACTTCCTCCAGGGTGACCTTTTTGAGATCCTCATAATTGAAGGGCTTGTATTTTTGCTTCTTGCTAAAAAAACCCAAACAGTCCCCTCCCCTGCGTCAGGCGTCGTGAGTCACGAAATGTTTATAAGTGTTTGATAAATTTAGGCAAGTATAACATTTATTTGCCGAACATCAATAGATTTTTCAGCGAGCGCCTTGATGATTTTTCCCTTTTCGGCATTAAATAAACGCTGGACGTCCGGATGATCGGTGGTAAATGTCGCCTCGATTTTTCCCTTCACCAGGGCAATGCGAATATCCATCCCCCGAAAGATCTCATCCCGTAGCTTCATAACCATTTCCTTGTCGCCATCGGTCCGTGTGACGATCCGGCAGTACTGAACAATCTGCTGGAGGATCGCCTCCGGCAGGGCCTGGGGCACTTGTTGCGTCTGCATCATCGTCTTCCCCCTGACCGAATCCGTCTGGGAAGGCATCCCAAACAGGCTCTGGTGAGTGGCCGCCATTTTTTTCTTCTCAACTAATTGTTGAGGCACCACTTGAAAGCCCTGACCCCTCTCATGAGAAAACCCACCCTGTCCCCCTGATTTTTGCCCCCCTCCCTGTCCTTCGTGAGAGTGTCTTGAAGGCCCCTGCCGTCCTATGACACGCTGTTCGGCATCCTTGCCCTTGCCCTCCGCGGTCTCCCGCGTCTCTCCGGTATGTTTTGTGGTCTTCGAATCTTTTGTTCGCTGCAATGTAGCCTTGTAAATCCTCTCTTCCAAGGGTTTGGGCTCCTCGCGGGAATCTTTGCGTTCTGGAGGGGCGCGCCGTGATCCTTCTTCCTGAACGGCCTGTTTCTCCTCATTGGCGATGGAGGAAAGGGCGCTCTGTGTCCGCTTCTGTGTCTGCTCCACTGTGCTTTTTAAGATCTCATCAAAGGGACTCTCCGTGTCACTCTTTTGTCCCGGTCCGGACTTTGTCCCTGAGGCCTGGTGGGAAAATGTATTTTTTGCCCGGGGAGGGGGCGGTTTGGGACGATCACGGGAATCCCTCGGGGGAGGGATCTTGTTGTCCTCACTCATAGGACCCTCCGCATCTGATGCACCACATGTCCCAATTCATCCATCTCTCTCTCTTCTATCCTATTCATCTCGGCCATGACCTTCTTTTTCCAAAGCTCCTTGTGTTTTTCCATGATGCGGTGTTCCTTGGCCGCATCCACATACTGGCGCCTCGCCCTCTGCACCTGCACCTCCGCATCCTCTATGACTTCCTTTTGTTGTAGGATCTCTCTTTCTTTATCGGCTTGGTCATCCTTCAACTTGCGTACAAAGTTCACAAAAACATGACTTTCTTTGGCCTGGCTGATCCCCGTACACACCTTTTCGTGAAACTCCCGGCGTATATCCTTTTGTTTTTGAATGATTTTTTCCTTTTCTTCCTCCAATTTCTTGAGTTTTTTCTTTTCCTTCTCCAACTGGTTAATGGCCTTGGCCAGGACGATTTCCGCCCGGTTTTTCAAACGCTCCTTAATCGTCAAAAGGGCCTGGAGCCGATATTTATCCTTTTTTTTGGCCACTAAACATCTCCAAAAATCGCCTTCAACTGATCCGTCGATTCCTGCAAATCGACCGGCTCATTGATCCCCTGCCGGAGAAATTGATTCACTTCCTCTATCTTTTCGATGGCATAATCCACCCTGGGATCCGTCCCCGACTCATAGGCCCCGATCAGGATCAGGTCCCTCTCCTTTTCATAGGCCGCCACGACCTCCTTGAGTTTTTGAGAGGCCGCCAGATGATCAGGATCCACAATATTGGCCATGACACGACTCAAACTGTCCGAGACATCAATGGCGGGAAAGTGGCCCCGATTGGCGAGTTCGCGGGACATCACGAGATGTCCATCCAGGATGGAACGCGTCTCATCCGCCACGGGCTCATTCATGTCATCACCGGCCACCAATATCGTATAAAAGGCCGTGATGGAGCCCTTCTCCGAATTGCCGGAGCGTTCAAGGAGACGGGGGAGGGTCGAAAAGACGGAAGGAGTGTATCCCTGGCGCGCCGGGGGTTCCCCGACCGCCAAACCGATTTCACGAAGGGCCCTCGCAAAACGGGTCACCGAATCCATCATCAAAAAAACCTTTTTGCCCTTGTCGCGAAAATATTCGGCGATGGCCGTGGCCACATAAGCCGCCTTGGCCCTGACCAGTGAGGGTTGATCGGAGGTGGCCACCACCACAACGGAGCGCTTGAGCCCCTCTTCCCCCAAATCCTGCTCGAGAAAATCACGGACCTCACGACCCCGCTCTCCCACAAGACCGATCACATTGATATCGGCCTCAGAATTTCTGGAAATCATGCCGATCAGGGTCGATTTTCCCACCCCGGCGGCCGAAAAGATGCCGATCCTCTGACCTTCACCAACGGTATTGAGGGCATCAATCACCTTGATCCCGACTGAAATGGGACGCATCACACGAACCCTTTTTAAGGGGTCCGGGGGATTGCGATGAACGGGATAATACTCCTGACAATCCAGGGGCCCCTTTTTGTCCACATCCAGAGGATCGCCCAGACCATCCACAATCCGCCCCAAAAGGGCCTCGCCCACAGGGATGGACAGGCAGCTCCCCGTCGGTGTCACAAAGCTCCCCGGGGCAATGCCTTCCAGATTGCCCAGGGGCATCAGCAAGACATCATTGTCCTTGAAACCCACCACCTCGGCCTTGATGGGCTGTGTTTGTTCGTGGGTGTCGATGAAACAAAGGTCTCCCACCCTCACACCGGGAACCGTCGCCCGAACCACCAACCCGATGAGCTCATTCACCCTGCCCTTGATTTTATAGGAAGACACTTGATGAAGATGCCGCTGAATTTTTTTTAAATCGACAATGCGACTCATATTTTCATCAGTATACCATACTCAAGACCCAAGCCCCAACGCCTTCTTGATCGCCGCCAACTGTGTCGGTAGCTGAGCATCGATGGTCCCCACCTCGGTTTCGATGAGGCAACCGCCGGGGATCACGCTTTCATCCTCGCGAAGCTGGAGGGTTTGTTGGTGATCCAACTTGTTTTTGAGTTCCGCCTCATGGGAGCGCACCCTCATCAAGTCATCGGGATGAAGGCGCACAATAATCTTGTGCCCCACGGCGCCTTGCAGGGCCTGTTTGACAATATCGACAATCGCCCCCTGCTCAATGGCATTTCCGATGATCTTTTCCGCAATCTGCATCACCAGGGCCACGATGTCACCCTCCGCCTCTTGCAGGCTCTTTTCATACTCATAACGGGCCTTGGTCATCAGCTCCGTCACCTGGGAAAGTCCTTCCTGATGGCCTCGCTCGTAACCAGCCGCGCGTTCTGATTCAACATGTTTGAGGGCGCCCTTGAGGACCTCTTGGGCCTGATGGATCAGGTGGGCCGCCTCTTTCTTCGCCTGATTCAAGATCCTTTCGGCCTCTCCCGTCGCCGACAAGACTTCGCGTTTGATCACCCCCCGAGGGGGCAGTCCGGTCGATACCGTCCCCTGAGGTCTCTTGAGATCCCCTGTAAGTGTCGCCATCGGATCTACATCATTTCCCTTGATAATATGAGCCATCATTCCCCCTTACTAACAGTCCCGAAATTGTATAGACATTTGGGAACTGTTAGTATTACAGGACCGGTTGTTAGCCCTATCGGGCTGTCCATATTATTTCGGTCCTGTTAATATTTTTCAGTATAGCTTCCCGTCTGCTCGTGTTCAGAAGGGTCCAACCAATATTTTCGAATCTTTCTTTTCTCCGTCAAGTAAAAGATCCTCCTTAGAATTTCCTCACGAAATTTTTGTTGAAGCCCCTCCGACCTCTTTGAGGCATACTCCTTGATAAATCTTTTTAAGACATAACCATCTTGAGGGGATAATCGTTCACAAACGGCCTCCACCCATTGGGATTCTGAAGGCAGAATGGCATGGGCAAAATAGGAAAATCCAATTTCATAAAACAGGGCCTCCGCACTTAAGGCCTGCAACTCCATGGTCACGATATGCTGTTGTGCTATTTTTTTCTCCTCAGAATGGCAGGGAGGGGCATCGAGGATGCGCGCCTTGAGCTCTCGCGTATCATTGACTGAAAAGCGAGAAAAAAAGACCTTAAGGGACTGCACCTCGACCTGGGAAAAGGCCTTTCGAATCTCTTCCAATCCCAATTCGCGAAAAAGCGTCATGAGATCCTTGCCACTCATGAGCCCAATATGAGAAAAGGAAAATCGTTCCTCGAGGGCGGGCAGGCTGGGATGGGCAAACTTTTTTTCCAATATATCCTTGATCCACAAAATCAGATCGGAAGAAACCGCAAAGGTCTCATTGATCTTGGGAAGATTTTGGGCTTGTGCCTTGGGAAGATGGTCGATCAAATATTTGACCGTCTCCCCAGGAAGATAGCGACACAAGACTCCCAGTACACGGGGGGATTCATCTTTAAGCCTTTCTGCAATCCATCCCGGATGCACCTCGTGCAAAATAGACATTTTTTTCTGGACAAAGACCTCTTTGATTTTTTGAATCACATCCTTGGAACGATGCTCTTTTTTTTGAGACCAAATCTTTGACGCAAACTCTTTTAAGGGGCCTTCTTCTTCCGGGGGAAGAAAACGAAAAAGGGTGGCAAAATGATCGCCTTCGGTCATCAAGGTCGTGTAGGCCAACATTTGTTGCCGACTATTCAGGGGCATAAAAGTGGAAATATTATATATTAGATATTGTTTTTTGTGAAGGCCGAGAATGAGACGTAGCTGATTATGAAAGTTGCGTTCTCCAGAGGGTATTATGGGCGTGGTTTACCTGCTCCACAGCCTTGGCCGCGAGTTCCATTTCCTGCACAATAGAATAAATGCCCGCCTGAATGGCCAGGAGTTCCTGACCTGAAAAATTGCGCCCACTCCCCATCATCTCCATGATATTTTCCATCTGTAATTGCCCACGATTGACCTCGGCGAACATATTACCCAATTTGTTCGTTGTCTGAATCTCATCTTTGGTCTCGATCTTGGAGGGATCAATATTCAAACCTTCCGCCGAAACTGACTTCATCTGGATGGCGGATCCATTGTTGACCAAATTCAAATCGGCCATCTTTTCGACGACCTGGGCATTAGACTGTTGCTGCGCCTCCAACATCTTCTGAAATTTGGAATAGTCCTGATTGGGCTGGGTCTGGGGCTTGATCTCAGGCTGGACGGCCTTTGTCACGACCTCACGGGCTGTCTTTAACTCAACGATGGCCATACCTTCTCGCTCCTTCTCAACCCTCCCTTGGAGGATCACTTTTATTTATATGCAGATTTGGTGCCAAAAAAAACCATCCCACCAAAAAAAGGATGGTTTATAACCTGCTTAAATTTAAGGAGTTTTTAACTACCTGCCGGCCCTATCGGGGGGTAAAAACCAGGGAAATCAGGGGAGGAGACCCGTTTGTGGGGACTCAAGGCCCCATGAGGGTCCGTAATTCATACTCCCTAAGGAGGTGATCGAGAGGGCGTCGGGGCCTCCGATGAAAAGTCCCCCGCCCCTTCCTGAGGGGAGATGGAAAACTGGGACCGGTCTCCTTCCCGATTCATCCGGATTTTTGAATTGATCTTCTTGAAAAGCATTTCCAGGGCGCGGGCATGAAGGCGGGACGTCCAGGATTTAGAGAGACCCAGATCCTCGCCCGCCTCTTCAAGGGTCCTGTTTTGGAAATAATACATCTTGATGAGCTTGCGTTCTTTATCAGGGAGAAGCTCAATGGCCTCTTTCATGTGTTTCTTGATCTGTTGAAATTCGGCGCTTTGTTCGCTGTCCACGGCATGGGTGTCCGCAACATCCATTCCTCCCTCTGTGGCATCGATGGAAATAACATAAATGGAGGCCAATGAATTGACCGTATCGTAGAGTTCGCTGATCTCCTCATCACCACGAAATCCCGCCTCCTTGCCCCCTGATTTTTCTGACATATATTGCAAGTATTCGTTCGTCGCTTGTTCGAATTTTATCTTGGCATACAGAGAACGGGGAACCCATCCCGTCTTTCGCAAACCATCATAAATAGCTCCTTTGATACGATAATAGGCAAAGGTCTTAAAATCGACATTGAGCGTAGGATCAAACCGGCGGGCGGATTCCAGAAGACCCAACCGGGCATTACAAAGGACGTCATCATAGTCCACGGCGGAGGAGAGGGATTGCATCACACGACCGGCAATAGAAGTCGCATAGGGCATATACTGTTCCACGATCGCATTTCTCTGCTGAATGAGTTTGTCCTCTTTTTTGGTCATTTTTTTTTGAGGAGGGGGA
>MGSF01000059.1:14174-35270 GCA_001798715.1 Deltaproteobacteria bacterium RIFCSPLOWO2_02_FULL_50_16
TTTTTTTCGCAGAAATCTTTTTCTTTTTGAATCGACCAAACAAAACATTCCTCCCTAGTAAAGAAACTAAGTCGCCGAACCATCATCGCTAGAATCTTCCGGGCCCTCAAAAAATCTCTTAAACATCTCCGGGTCCTCTTCGAGCATCTCTCCAAAATACTTGATGACACCCTGAGCGAGTTCCTGGCGGTGACGATCAAATCCAACACCTCCGGTCTCTTTTAATTTTTTGATGAGTTCTGCGGCCCCGGCTCGAATGGAATTGGCAGCCCCCGATGAGGCCTCCGCAGCCTCGATCTCTCCCGGTCCTTTGACCGAAGAAGCCCCGCCAACACCCCCGGAACCCGTAACAGATGAAGATCCCCCTGAAGGTCTGCCGCCTCCCGTACGTCGAACGCTCATAACCCCTCTTTTTTTCTGACTATGGATTTCCTATGGAATGAATCATTTGATGAGTGGATCCATTCCGCTGCGTAATGACATCCAAAGCGTCACCGCTGGGAACAGTATAACCGCTTTGGCTGCCAAAGGCAACTGGCTGAATGCCACCACCGGAGGCGGGTCCTCCCATACCAGGAAAGGAAACAGGCATGGGTTTGGATTCTAATACGGATTCACTGGCACGATTTCGAATATGAGATCCCATCCCAGCCACCCCATAGGCGGCTAGGCCCCCAATCTGGGCGCCAGGAACAATCATTCCTGCCGCCATCCCCACAGGTCCCAAAAAGGACCCCATGGCCTGCAAAAAGGTCCCAAAACCCTTTCCTCGGCGGATGGGCATGGGATCACCCATTTGGGCCACACGCGCCTCTGTCTTGACGACATTGACATTGACCCCATGAAACTGACTCTCAACGGGTGACATGAATAGACTCCTTAAAAAAACACATTCCGCATCACTGGTCCCCTGTCACTTATTAAAACCCTCTCACAATGTATTATCGGAATGGATGGGGACTTGAGTTGCCCCTCGGGCAAAAAATGGAGATTCCCTGGTTTTAGCCCCCACCCTGAGGGGGTCCCCCCGGCGGTCCTCCTCCCAAAAGTCCTTGATTATACTGATCTTTCCCTGACGGCAAGGCCTCAACGGCCTCTCCGGATTCTACCCGGCGACGGTACTGGCTAAATCGAAAGACATTGAGGAGGAGGGCCGCCGCAATCACCATCAGGATCACCAAAAAGACTATCGCATAGGTTTTAAAACGGTCCTTGGAGGCGACGTCCATCGTGATACCGGCAATCGTCACCAAAGGGGAGTCCGAGACCGGGACCTCAATATCTTCTTCCCCGTCGAGAGGAACCTCCTCCCCAGGTGGCAGGTCCTCAGGCAAGGGGCCAAAGGAGGGGGAAGAAATATCCACACGGCGGGTCACGGACATAATCACGGTCACATCATTGGGATCCAGGTTGGGAACACTGTTGGCCACAAAGCGCTGAATCTTGCCCTCTGTGAGATTTGTCGCCTCCGACCCCTCATGGATGCGAACGACGACGGAGACAGTGGGTCTTTCCTCCTTTTCCTCCAATTCTGAAAACTCCGTCTTTTTAGGAATATTCAAGACAACATCGGCATCCACGACGCCGGGAATGCTCTCCAGGGAATTAATAATCTCCCCTTTCAGGGCCAGCAAATAGCGCGCCTGTTGTTCATCCGGCGTGGGGATGAGACCCTTTTCTTGATACACCCCGGAGAGACCGAGTTGTTTTTGACGGGGAAGATTATGATCGATCAGGATCTGTCTCGCCTCATCCGCTTGCCCTGACAGGACCTCCACCGTCCAACTGACTTCCTGAGCAGAGATCTCCTTTTGCTTGCGACACTTGATGCCGCTGCGATGGAGAACCGCTAAAATCTGATCCGCCTCTGTCTCCGAAAGATTGTGATGGAGGCTGTTGTATTGGCAAGCCACGCACAGGGTCACAACCAAGAGAAGTATAGAAAATTTGAGAGAGACTTCCTTCACGTCCACCTCGATCTTTGACTACTTGGATGCTGCAGACGGAGGAGGATTCGAACCCGGTTGAGGAGGTTCAAAGCCATTATGGATCGCCTCCAGCAATGTCTTGGCAAAATCCCCGGACTTCCCCTTGGGATCAAGGTCTGCCGCCTTATTCAATTCCTTGACCGCCGCCTGTTTTTCACCCTTGAAGAAGAGGGACTCGCCCAGATAGGCATGGGCAAAGGGACTCTCCGGGACCATTCTCAAGGCCTTGCGATACATCCGAATGGCCTGGTCATATTTCAATTGTCCAAAATAGACGGCCCCAATGGCCACAAGGGGGACTTCACTCTTGGGGGTCAAGACCGCCACCCCCTCAAAGACCTTTTTGGCCTCCTTAAACTTCTTCATGCCAAGGTAAATATACCCCGCCTCCATCATCAATATAAGATCATCGCGATCCATGGGGATCAAGACGCTACCCTCCTTTTACCTTATCCAGCGAAAAAACTATCATGAATGGGCCTTTCGGGCAAGAAAAAGCGGTGATATCAGTCTGTAGAGTTCGTTGCGTTTCCCAACGAATGTGATATTATTTTCGTATGCGGAAAGTCCTCCTCCATAAAGCCCAATCTCCAAGGGAGGCCAGGGAGTTTGATATCCGTTTTTGGAAAAGATCCGGCGCTCAAGCTCGTTTTGCCGCCGCCTGGATCATGGTCATAGATTCTTTTAAAGTGAGGGGAAAACGTGGAAATCAGTCAAGATTACGAAGATCTGTTCAAAACATTAAATACCTATAAAATTCGTTATCTTATCGTTGGGGCCCATGCCTTAAAAACGGAAGGAATTATCCGGCTAAATTTCGGCGGCCGACCAGTTGTCCCGACCAAGCTTGATATTCAATCAAAGTAAAGCCCAAGCGAAACATTTGCTTATGAAGTGGGGTTGCTGTGGGGCCACCTGTTTCCAAGGAGAGACGGTTGGAGTGATCAAGCGTACCCCTCATCTCCGCCACATCGATGTCGAATTGCCTCCGCCCAAATCTTAATGCGGCCTGCATAAGGGCCCTTCCATAACCCCTGCCCTGGAGCTCCGGAGGTGTGGCCATATTGTCGACCATCATGATCCCTTGACCGCTGGTGTCTCGGTAAAGATCCGCTCGAAGCCAGCTCCCGTTGGCCATGGTGAACAAATGACGATCTTGTCCTACCGCTTCGTGGTGAATCAGATTGATCTCAAATGGGTGAGTTCCTGATTCCCTCCGAAGATAGGGGGGGAGAAAGGGCGAGGCCTGGCCAAAAAGAAATCGCCGAGGATGGGTAATCAAAACAGGTTCAAAATCTGGAAGTACTGGATCGTCTCGGTGACTACTGCCCAATTCACGGACGTGACGCACCTCGCGATTCATTCTACTTGTCTCAAACCTTAGTGGATGCACCGTATCCAGATATTGACGGCGCCACGTTTCGTAATATCCACGCGACCCTCTTCCAAAGATAGGTGCCATAATAGAGTGGTTATCGGCTTTTTGGCCTTAGAGTTGTTCAGAAAGGGGAGATACCGTTCACAACTGTTCACATGATTTTAAACGTGAATCCGATGATCGTTAACGAGGAGTGCCTTTGGCAGTTTTTTTGTTTCTTTATAAGCCTCATAAATATCCACCGCCTTTTGGGCATTCAGCCAGAATTCAGGGGTCGTGTTGAAAGCGGCAGCAAGTTTTAATGCTAATGGTGCCGTCACAGCGGTGCGACCATTCACAAGACGATTAATTACTTTGACGTCGCAACCGATATGGGCAGACAATTCTTTCTGGGTGAGTTTTAGGGGGGATAAAAACTCTTCTTGGAGAATTTCCCCAGGGGTCGTTGGTTTTCGTTTCATAGGTCTCATGATCCACCTCTTTGCTATTTATGATAATCGATTATTTCAACATTTGCTGGGCCACTCTCTGTCCAATCAAAAATAACCCTCCATTGCTCATTAATCCGAATGCTATAAAATCCCTCCAAGTTCCCCTTGAGCAACTCAAGGTGATTTCCCGGAGGAGATCTTAAATCATCTAATTTGTGTGCATAATGCAGCATATCTAACTTTCGTAGTACAATCTTTCGAATGTTACTCCAGCCAATCTTTTTTCTCGCCTTTCCGGTCTCAAACAATTCTTGAGCTGCTCTATCAACGAAAGATTGTATGGCCATAGTAAAATATACCTTATTTAGGTATACCTAGTCAAGGTATTCAACGTTCCAGCGTATCTTTTTTAAACACGGAACAGTGGGTGGTGGACAATTAGTGGCTATCACTCATTGGTCCCCAAGCACGTACCCATTAAGCAACACACAGGGTAGGAACAGCCCGGATAGGGACGGCGCGGGTAGGAACGGCCCGCTAAGGCCTACTGTCGTTACCGCACAACCTATAAGCAAGGCCTTTTCAGCAAAACTTAACTCTAGAGCCGCTTGCTGAGCCGGTTCCGCTTCCGTTCTTCCGTGAAGTACTTCTTGGCCAGGGGTCATCACTGCCGTGCTACGCTCTGGAGCTACGGATGGTTGGTCGCCCATAACAAATAAGGGCAATACAGATAGCGCGAAAACCGGTTTATGCCTCATAGCCGCTATGACTAGGGCTTCTAACATTCTCATTTTGGGTTCATTGGATGTAACTGGTCGTAATGGTGGCATTGTCTCCTCCTATATTTTGATGGGTCCGAAAAACTAAACTCATGTTAGTTATCGGCTGGAAAAAGGGAAAGTTGCAAAAAAAAATAATGGGATGAGTGGAAAGGATAGATACCGTTCACAACTGTTCACGGAGTTTAGGTGTTAAGGCAGTAGCAACAACCATCGGTCAGCGCTGATGAGGGTGATACGCTCGGTCTTTTTAAACACGCCTTGGCCTCCACATCCCCAAAACCTAAATCTCGCCAGAGTTGTGTCGCTTTCAATAATTGTATAGACATTTGGGGGAGGGTCTTGACCAATAGGTATGGGCTGGGGCTGTCAAGGCCTGTAATGATCCCGTCTCAGGGCACTAATCCCGACTGCGTCGGGATAAGTGCCAGTAAAGCCGGATGGTGACCGCCTACGGCCGTCCCCATCCAGCTAACTGGCACTAAAAAAAACCGCCCTTCGATTTTCATCGAAGGGCGGTCTTGGTCAAGAGTCTTATTCTATCTTAGATTATCCTAACGCCTTGACGTTTCGGATCGAGTTCATCGCCATATCGTGTTCGGTCTTTTTAACGTTGGACCATGTGGTATAAAAGCGGGCCTCATTCTGAACAGCGGATTGCAGTCCAATCATCTCCATATTCATATCCCGAATGGCCTGCGTCATCATAAGGGGATCCACGCCAGAGGCCGATTCCGAACCATAACCTGCCCCCGTCGCCCCACCTGTGTAACCAGCACCCGTTCCGGTCACACCATTATAGACACCGCCTCCATAGGTCGTTCCCGACCCCAAAGCTCCAGGATAGGAATAAGCCTGAGCCCCCCCCGCCATTCCTGTAATGGCCGCATGGGTCAGCGAGGCGCTATTCATATCTCCAGAATTGACAGCCACCGCCTCTGCTGTCGCAGGGGCGGCATTGGACATAAGGGAGGCAAAGTCATCCGACCGCACGGAACTGGACTTTACTGAAGTGGCCTCAAATTTTATTGCACTCGGATCAACTGCCTGTATCATAATGACCTCCAAAGCTGGCAATTTGCCTTCATGAGAATTATCGTCACCCCCACGGAGTCAAGTTGCGTCGAGGTTTTTCTATTTTTTTACGGAGGGGGACCCCTCTTCCTGAAGTTTCATAAGTCTATATTTTAACTTCAGAATTTCTCGAAACAAATCCATGACCCACTCAAGGGCCACCATGGCCTTACGCGCCTGAGAGGCCCTCCCCAGTCCTGTTTCATGACTTATTTTTTCTAACTCCTTGTAAGCACTTGTAAAATTCTTGTTGACCTTGGTGAAATCCTCCCCATCAATGAGCTTTTCAACGGCGGGATAATGAATGCTCATATCCTTGGTCGTCGCTAAAACCTCTTTTTCTTTGGCCACCACACTCCCCCCTTCGCTCGCTCAAGTGCTTGTAAACAATTTAATTCTGCCTGTTAAAACGGCCAGAATTAAATTGTACAAGCACTAGAGATTTGGAATACTTTAACAATTATGGTAAGTTATGTCAATCACTGCAATTCTAGCACCTTCAATTTCGCAAAAATCGGTTTGAACTCACTGACGGCCAGATTGGCCTTTGTCTCGAAAGATTGATAGCCCGTCTGTTGAATCACCACGCGATAACTCCCCACCCCCAGATCATATAAAATCGTCGGTGTCTTCTGAGTGACCTCCATCCCATTGACAAAGACAGTGGCCCCGGGGGGATCTGAGTTGATATAAATGACCGACTTGAAGGGCGAGATCCTTTGAAAGAGGGCCCCCGCATTGGCCCTGACCTCTTTGTCCTCGCTCCCGATCAGGACCTCGATCAAGAGTTGTAAGGCCTTGATCTTGTCATTTCGGTCAAAATAAATCTGTGCGATGCCCAAACGCGCCGGGAAAAGATAGACGGGGGTTTCCATCGCCTTCACAAAATAATCCATGGCATCTTGATGGCGTTTGAGTACCAGCGAGCTCACCCCAATGAGATAATTGATCTGCCCTATCTCTTCCGGTGTGGGGTTGTGCTTCAAGGCCTCCACCAGGTCATTGAGGGCCTCCGGGTAGCGCTCCAGCTTCATCTTGCCACTGGCCTCATTGATAAATTGACCAGCCTCCGATGTCTGAAGCTTGACCTCTGTGACATAGGACGTGTTGAGAGTGACCTGAATCGGCTGCGTGTAATCAAAATAGCCATCATGCTTGAGCAAAAGGACGTGATTGCCCAAGGGCAGGGTCCCCTCATAAGGTGTCTTTCCCACCTCTTGGTCATCAATATAGACAACCGCCCCGGAAGGAACAGAACGAATCTCGGCCGGAAAAATCTTGAGATCCTCTTCCTTGACATTGACGGTATAATTGGTCATCTCAGCGGACAATTGGAACTCCCGCCTGTAAACCACCTCATCAATAAAGGTCTGCGAAAGGGCCAATTGCTGACTCTGTCTGAGTTCCAAGACATATTTTCCATAGGGGACATAAAAGGGTTTGCCGAAGACAATATCGCTGAACTTGATCGGATGGGCCTTGTAAGGATCCTTATCAAAATAACCCTCCAGATAAAACTGTGTATCTCGGGGAATCGCCGAAATCTTGACCATGGCGATCTCCCCCTTAAAGTGGACGGGGACGATCTGGCTGCCCTCCTTTAACCGAAACTGCGCCTTTTCCTCTATGACCTCATTGAGCTCCGGCAGATTAAAGACGGCTCGCGCCTCATAGGTCTTTCCAAATTCTAAATTGGTGCTTTGCCGATAGGGCGTCATGCCTAATTTTTGACTCCCAAAATAAATCTCAGCGGGAATGGGGGTCGATGTAAAATTGATAAAAACGGGGACAGAGGCCGATTTTTCCCCTCCGGGAAGGGCCCCTGCAATCGTCTTGGAGACAACACCCTCTTTCTCTCCTTGACCCCCTTCTGTTTCCACCATTTCCGTCGAGGCCTTTCCCTTCCACTTCTGAAAAATAAACTTCTTCGCCACCACAAATCCCGCCACGGCCATCAAGACAACAACAAGGCCCACACCCCCCAAGACCATGAACTTCTTTAAAGACCCTGCCAGGGCAGGACCTGCCTCTGCCGGCTGATCTCCCGCCTGGGGCACCTCGGCCGGAAGTCCCCCCTCCGGGATCTCAGCCGGCAATTCGGAGGTCACCATTTCCGTCTTGCCATCCGTCCCCGGTCCCGGAACCGCCCCATGTCCCTCAGGAGCCGGTTTGGCCGCACGCACACTCATTTCATGTTGCGCCGGGATCTCTGGCGGAGGTCCCTTGGGCTCTTCATGAAGCAGTTGAAATTCGTAGATACCGATCTTAATGCGGGATTGCTGGGGACAAACGATCTCATTTTCTATCCTTTCCCCCTGAAAACGCGTCCCATTGCGACTGCCCAAATCCTTGAGAACAACCTTGCCTTCCCGAACATCCAACTCGGCGTGTTTACGCGAGACGCTGGAATCATCAAGGACAACATCATTGCCCTTGGAACGTCCTAGGGTACTTTTTCCTTCTTTTAAGGGGAAACGATAGCCTGTACGAGGACCCGCAATGACCTCAAGGCAGGGAAATAAGGTTTTAGGGGTCTCAACAACGTGAAGTTCCGTCCGGTCCTCGGAGTGATCTGCAGAATTCCTCGGTGTGTTTTTTTCATCCATTACAACCGTCGATGTGTACCATACTCTCCCTATGTTTGCAAAATAAAAGGGGGAATGCTATAAGGGCCCGATGAGCCTGTTGCGGGGTGTAGCCCTCCTCCTCACCATTGCCATTTCTTTCGTGATGCCCCCTCCTCCAGGGGCCGGGGCCTCGGAGTCCTGTCTTCAGTGGTCACGGATTTATAATCGCAACCTGATCCGGGAACGGAACCCAACAAGCGGCCTGAAGGTACTGGTCCTCCCTTTTTTAAATGTGCCTCATCGCCCAGAAGACGATTGGATCGGGGAGGCCTTTCGCATCTTACTCGGTGATTATCTGAGCCATATAGGAAAGACTTGGGTCTTTCCCAATCGCCTCTCGACGACAACCGTGGATATCCATGAGGCCGTTGCCGTAGGAAGACAGTTGGATATGGATTATGTCATTATCGGCTCCTTTTCCCATCAACCACCCGTCTTGAAGATCTATGCCACCGTTGTCGACGCCAATGACAAGGGGGGGCAGGTCGCCCGTTATGAAGGGGATGTCGAATATCCCGTGACGGCCCAATTGGGTCTCCTGTTTTTCAACCTGGCCTCCTTTATCTCTCAGGCCATGAAGCAAGGCCCCCTCAATGAAAAAAAACTCGCCCCCTTTATCAACAATCCCCGCCGGACCGAGGCCCTCAAGGCCTACATCATCGGAGATCTGTCACTCAATCAAGGAACCCCTGAAGGGGTCAAGGATGCCCTTAATTTTTTTCTCAAGGCCATTCAAGGCGATTATAATTATGCCCCTGCCTATCTGAAATATGCGCAGGCCCTGGCCATTTATGGTTTTATCAATAAATTATTGGGCAAGGATTATCGCATTTATTATGAGCGCGCCGAGAGAGAGCTCATGAAGGCCGAGGCCCTCAATCCCCGTCTGGCGGAGTGGAAGAAAACGGCCATCTTGAGATTTCTCCATGCCGAGATCTATGAAGTGGCCGCCCAGGACTGGTTGGCCCAAAATAAATTGGGCCGGGCCGCCAAGGAATACGAAAAGGCCAATGACATACTCCCTGGAAACCCCAATACTCATGGCAACTTAGCCTCTATCTATCAAAAGATGGGAAAAACAAAGAGCGCCGAAAATCATTATCGAGAATTACTGGAACTCAATCGCTGTATGCCTTAGTATGGAAACTATGAAGCCGCTCCTATTCAGATTTTCTCTCGTCCTGCTCCTTTCTTTTTTCCTGTGCAGCAGTTGCGGGGTCAAATACCCAAAAAAGAAAATTGACACCTCCGATATCGCCATTGAGCACAATAACCGCGGGGTGATGTACCTCAAACAAAACGATCTGGAACGTGCCGAATGGGAATTTATGACCGCCGCGGAAATTGGCGCCAAATATCCCGATCCCCATAACAACTTAGGCCTGGTCTACAAATACAAGGGGGATTACAACAAGGCGATTGAGGCCTTTCAGAGGGCCATCAAGATCGATAAAAAATGGGCCGCCCCCTACAATCACATGGGAGCCACTTATCTTGACAAGGGAGACATCGGCAAGGCCATGGAAAAAATCAAATACGCCATTACCCTGGATAAGAAATTCGCCGAGGCCTACTACAATCTGGGACTCTGTTATCTGGAGAGGGGGCGTTACCGATCTAAAGACGGCAAGATCTCACCGGAGGACCTTTCAAAGGCGGCCCAGCAAATCAAAAAGGCGACCAATATTGATGTCCGCCTCCATCACGGACACCTAAAATTGGGTGATATCTACAGGGATCTCGGGGATTGGGAAAATGCCATCGTCCGCTATCGCGTGGCTATTGAGACCGACCCCACCAATCCGATCCCCTGGGGTCGGTTGGGGGCCCTCTATTACAAGAAAGGCGATTTCCAAAAGGCCGAGAGCAGTTTTGCCAGGGCCCTAGCCTTAAACCCCACCGAGGAATATCACCTCCAGCTAGGAGAGGCCTTCTTGCAACAGGGATTTTTTGAAGAGGCCTTCGCTCAATTTCAAATCGCCGCCCAAAAAAATCCTTATAACGGTCTTGCCTTCTTCAATATGGCCTATACCCTTGAAAAAATGCATCACTACGAAGAGGCCGTGATGGGCTACAAAAAGGCCCTGGATATCAATCCCCACTTTACCGATGCCGCTTTTAACATGGGCATGGTTTATATCACGACCAAAAATCCCTCCTCGGCCGCCCGGGCCTTTAAAAAGGCCCTCGCTATCGATCCCAATCATCTCAAAAGTCTTTACAACCTGGGCACCATCTACAATGACACGGGATATCCCGATCGCGCCAATGAATATCTCTGTCGTTTTATCAAGATGGGACAGGGTGAAGACACATCCTATCCCGTCGAACTAGAAATCGCCCGAAAAATCACAAAGCAAAACGGAGGGTGCGGTGGTTTCTAGTCCGATCCTGACAATGACCAACAAGACCACAGGGGAAAAGGCTGTTTTTGAAATCGACCAAAATGTCGTTGAGCTCGGTCGGGACCGTTCCAATTTTATTGTCTTGAATACCCGGGCGATCTCCAGACGGCATGCCCAAATTTTCAAAGATGGAGAACAGTTCTACCTCACGGACCTCAAAAGCGGTAATGGGACCTTCCTCAATAACAGCAAGATTACTCCCGGCGAAAAAACACTCCTCCGAAACGGAGACACTGTGACCATCGAGGATTTTGAATTTCACTTTCAACCTTATTCGGGCAACCCCGATCTTTACGAAGTCACCGACACGGACATCCTCGAAATCAAGATGATCAAAAAACTCTTAAGGGCCGTGGACAAGGAAAACGCCCCCTTCCTTGAAATAACGGGCGGACGTTACAAGGGGAAAAAAATGGTCCTGGAGGGAAAGGTCCAGGAAATCACCATTGGCCGGGATGAGGCCTGTGAGTTTGTGATCAAGGACGATGTCATCTCACGAAAGCACGTCCGTATCGTCAAGAAATGGGATACCATCACCATTCAGGATCTGGGAAGTAAAAATAAGACCTTTGTCAATCGCCAGCCCATAGAGGCCATCAGTGAGTATGCCTTAAAAGATGGAGACATCATCCTTTTGGGAACCCTTCCCATCCTTTTCAGAAATCCACAGGCCCTCAATCTTTCCCCGTTGGCCCCCAAAATCCCCAAGGACCCTCCGCCCCTCCCCCCTTCGGAACCTCTTGAAAAAGAACAGGTCCCAGGACAAGATTTTCAGGGTCGCGGCAGCGGACGCTCCGAGGCCCCTCCTCCCCTTCAAGAATCCCCACAAGGCATCGTCCCGTATCAACAAGGGCCCATGGAAGAATACGCCCCGGCCCCTCCTTCCTTCTTGAAGAGGTTGTCCCCCTTTGAGGTCCTCCTCCTGTTTTTGGGATTGGCCATCCTGGGCGGTTCCTTCCTTCTTCTCTTGTCATTTCTTTAGCGGATAAAAATCGGATGCTTTGTCTCAAAATCAGAATTTAATAAGGCATGTGTTCCCGAATTCTTGTAACATCATAAGGTCTTAAAAGCCGATTGCCGTCGCCTCTCAAGTCACCTTCCCTACGGATTTGGCGCATGTGCCGCATGCTAAATTCCGTAATACGACGATCTTGATTGACCTGATCAGCCGCCTCGGCGCTCCCATAAGGATAGAAATAAGGCTTAGATGAGATGGGGAGACGACCGTCGATGAAAACATCAAAGGGTCCATGATCTCTATTGTCTAAGACATGGGCCATTTCATGGGCGAGGGTATTATCGGTCAGTGTTGTATCACTGACAAAAACGGCATGGATTCCCTCTCTTGCCAAGTCACCGGGTCCATAGGCACGTCCCACGGCAGAGAACCAATCCTCTTCCTCACCTTTAGACCACCTTACCGCGTCGGAGGGGGCCACAAAGACATCCATGACGTCAGGATGTCCGGATTGCAAGGTATATCTATTGAGTATCTCCGCCTCTCTTTCGTTCCACCCAATAATTTTATGATCATCAAAATAGAAATCTTCAAACACCCCGTTATATTTTTCCAGGGGGGCCTCGGCTATTAATACCTCATCCACCACGATGTCCAAACACGCCTGAAAAAGGGCCGCCGCCGTCCATTGGACCCAAAGGCGGAAGTCAGCTTCACTAGTGGGGGCGCTTCTTTTTTGGTCAAAATCTCTGTCGTCAAAAGGTTCACATTCCTGTATTTCAAAGACTCCGTCACCATCATGATCGTGGGTATCACAAAGGCCATCGGCATTCAAATCGATAAAGGTAAAAATATTATCCTCCCTCCCTATTTTTCTTCCTACATTGCCGACACATACAAGGCGAATATCCCCACAGAACGGCTGTTCGTTGCCATTTCTGCAACGATCACACCAGCCCGCCTCCCGTAGCCTGTCTGCGGGGATTTGGATACCACTATCCTGATACGGTTCCTTAAAGATAATCCCTCGTATATGAAACTCTTTTCTGGAATCCACGGGTGACCGTTGGCAGACAGGAAGAGAAGTATCGTATTTTTGGCCCTGCTCTTCACACGTATATTCAACAAAAACATTATCAATGAGACTGCCCACATGGGTACGGTCTCCCAAGGTGTCATCGGCGACAGGCCCGGTAATCCCATCGTGAGCCGGATATTCATCATCGGAACACTTCAGATCTTGGAGACAGGTGAGATCCTTAACGTCAGGGTACATCGTCGGGGCAACAAGAAGCTGGGATTTGGAAACAAAGATGCCCGTATCGATACCCGTCTCGAATAAGGGAATGGGTGTTTTATCATCCCTCCATTGAAGGACACCGTTGTTCATAGAGGAGATGCCTATTTGAGCGACCACCTGTTCTTGTCTTCTAGTATCCTGATTTTGCCCATAGTCCATAATGCGAATGTAAAACCGCCTTTTATCTCTATCAATAAAATGAAAATCGGGATCCGCTTGATTGAATACATTCACTCGATTTTCATTTTGATCATTCAACCAATACGCCTCCTCCCACAGAGCAATTTCCAAATACTCTCGAGGGGGGTTGAGATGATCGACAAGCCCCGTCATGCAGTTGTCTGGGTCATCGGGTTCACAGACGACTTGTCGATTATTGTTGCGATCATAGACGACATCGATCTGGGCCACATTCAAGCTCATCCAATCGGAACGTGGTAACGATAAAGAATGTTGGTCAAACGTCTGAAATCTCCATTTCAATTCACCCAAGACAGCCTTTTTTCCCTCCAGATATAATTTGAATGGCATAATCTGCTCGTTTAACAAATGAAAGCGCTCCAGTTCTACAGGATCATCTTTACGCGGATGCCTCCATAATTGTATTTCATTACCCGGAGGGGCCATTCCTTCTCGTTTATTAAAATTGACCTGAAAGTCACCAGCTATCCGGGGCTCCATCATCAGGCGTAATTCGACGAGATCATTATCCTCATAATGGATGACTGTCTCTTCACTATCCCGAATGCCGTTACTATTATCATCGTCATGATTGACATAAATAGTATATTGATAATCGCTTTGGATAGTGTAGCTCACATTCCCTTGCAAAACAGACCAGAAAAGATGATAGACGACAAAGTGCTTGGGGGACACGACGGGTCCCCCGAGTGCAGTTTCGGCAATCAAATAAAGCGTGAAAAATCCCGGTTCCACAAATCCGGGGGAACGCCCTTGAATCCATTCAATATCAACACGGCCGGCAGAGGGTCTGATGACAAAATCCCCAGGACTATCCACCTTCCGTCCTTCACGATATAGTTCGATTGTGTACCGGTCAATAAACGACTGGAACGCCGGAATGAGAAATGAAAATAGGATGTGTTGTCTTTGATTCAAAATATCGTTGAGAGGAATATACTCATTGCCATCCTGGGGGTGGATTGTGACAGAGTGATGTTCGCAGACGTCACCGATCAGATTGCTATTCGAGTCTCTCTGGCCGAAATTAGGTACGGTTGGGCAATTATCACATTCATCAGGGACTCCATCTCCATCGCGGTCCGCACGGATCTGTGCAGGATTGAGAATCGTGGGACAAATGTCACAGACATCTCCGATGCCGTCATGATCGCTGTCTGTTTGATCGATATCGGGGATTTCCGGGCAGACATCAATTTCATCGCGGATACAATCCCCATCTCGATCGGTTCTATAGGCGGCTAATGCGGGACAGACATCACAGGCATCCCCCCAACCATCTTCATCCATATCTTCCTGGTCGGGATTGAACTCCTCGGGACAATTATCTTCTTGGTTTGGCAGTCCATCGCCGTCATTATCAGGCGCCGAACAGGCATCTCCTCGACCGTCTCCGTCAATGTCTTCCTGTCCTGGATTAGTCCGTCCAGGACAATTATCATTAGAATTCAGAACACCATCTCCATCTCTATCATCATCACAGACATCTCCTTGACCATCCCCGTCGATGTCTTTTTGGTTAACATTGGCAAGGGTGGGGCAATTGTCGCAAATCGTTGCATTGACCGGACAGGTGGTCCCTGCAGTACAGTCCTGTATCCCATCCCCATCGCTGTCGTTGTCTCTGTCAAAGGGAAATGAATCTTTATCCCCGCAAGTTCCGTCGCCATCACAATCATTCAAGGGGTCATCAGGACAGGTATCACAGACATCACCAAGACCGTCATCATCGCGATCGGCTTGGGTGAGAGAACCCCTTTCTAGAGGATTGGGTTCATTGGGACAATTATCACAGGCATCATTGACACGATCCCCATCGGCATCACCAACAGCCCCTGGGCAAATATCACACACATCCCCGATCCCATCCCCATCGGTGTCCGTTTGGCGTCCATCGGAATCAAAAGGATTATAATGACGAGGACAATTATCACAGACATCACCCACGCCGTCCCGATCCAAGGGATCATAGTGCTCCACTCGTTCAAAAAACTGGCCTTCCGGATTGTGCATAGTCGGACAGGTGTCGACTAAAGAACAGATTCTATCGCGGTCCGGATCGGTATTGGCCAGATAAAGGCTGTCGGGATCATCGGGATTGACCTGATATCCGACCCCCTCAAAACCTGCCCGGTGATACCACTCAACGATAGTCTCTTTGTAAATATTCCTAATAACCAATACGAGACAGGCCGTGACTGCCGGCCATAAGTCAATACGCTCCCCTCCGTAAGCGAAATCGACGGCACTACGTGCCAAGGGACTTTCCTCCGTTCCCGGTTCTACGAGGACCCAATGAAATTCCATACTGGAATTAAATGCAGCATTATTAAGGCATTGACGGACTCGATTCAACACCAATTCGCTCCCCAACATCTCCAATTCGATTTCCTTGCTCACTTGAAAGCGGCAACGGGCCGGATCGGGAATATAAACATCGGTCGGGGTTTCTGAAGATTGGCATCCCGGTACTTTTTCGATTAATTGGAGAGCCTCCGGAGGACCTTGATAGTGATCCGCGTAATTATGAATATTTTCTACCTTGTTGAAGATCCTACCAACTTCAACGCCTTGTTCCGGTTCATGCGGACAATCATTAATGATACCTGGAGGTCGAATGCAAATTCTATGATGGGCATAAATATGTTGCAAATCGTCCCAATATCCATATTCCATGGGGCCGCCTGCGGCGTTTGCACAACCACAGCGCCATCTTTGTAATGAAGCGGCACTTCTATCGAAGTTTAAAGTAATTTCCTTTAAGCGCGTGAAACGATTCTGAGTACTATTGGGGCAATATTGAGAAATAATATTTTCATTATTTTCAAGGCCACGGCGAATCTCTTCTTGGGGATCCAATCCGTCACAACCCTCATAACTAAATCCGACAAGCCCCAAAAGGATCCAAATTGCTAATTTATTCCTTTTCATATTTTTCTGTCTTGTCCGTGGTTTTTTTTCAAGGACACCAGCCTTGTTGCACCATACCTGCTAAATAATAACCCAATGCATATTGAGGGGCGGGGGCTGACAACCTCAAAACAAGTCTCCCCTCCTCCCGTATTACTTCTGAGATCATTCGACTCATGACCCGCCAGTCTGTCTTGAGTTCTTCTTTTTCATAGTAAAAATTGACCGCCGCAAAGACACCTCCCTCTTCTTCGTAAAAGAGAAAAACATTTTGTAAATTAAGCTTTTTATACTGCAAGTATGATCGTATCTTTTCATCTAGAGGAAGTTCCTCAAGAGATACGGCCTTACAATCACACCCTTTTAAGTGCTTATAGATCTGCGTGGCCTCTAGATCCTGGGGTCTGATAATGAGTGTTTGTAGTTCATTTTGATATTTTTTTTGGTTTTGAAGATCAGTTGAACTTACATCTCCATATTGTTGTCTGAGTCGGCTGATTTCTTGAACGGTATGCAGATCCAGAGGAGAAAGCGTCAGTTGTTCGACGTCTCCAACCAATGCCAGCCATTCAGCCGGATTCCCCTCAAAATATTTCCATGACATCGATAGCGACTCACTTTCAGAAGCGGGGATCTTTGGTTTCGATCGAATCACTTTTCTGTCTGTCTCCTCTCTTATGATATAATCCGAATCAGCAGGCGGGGTTTCCTGACCGGAAACCGTCTCTGTTTTTTCCTCAAACTCACTGCTTTCAAGAGGTAATGCAGGTTCTTCTTTTTGATTCCCCAGAAAAGCCTTTTTGAGGGGAATCATAATTTTTTCCCACCAGTTTTTTTTCTCTGCCGAACGAAATTTTGCAGATTCCTGATTGACCTTTGGGGACTTTGTGCTGATAGAGGAGGGTATTGTTACTTTTCGATTTGCAGGCCCATGATCCTCTGTGACTCCTACTCGGACTGGTAAAGAGACCCTATTTTCGTATGCCGCAACTTCGGAGAAAACTCCCAAAAAAAAGAGGGATAACAAGAGTCGAAAGATTAAGGATGACCTCTGCATTTTAATGAACACTCTAACTTGCAATAACAGTGCCAAGCAGAAAATGGCTTGATATTAAAAAGATGAGTAATTTTAAATAGTTAAAATCGTTTTTTGAGTGAGTGGATGTCATGAGTGTCAAAAAATGGTTTGTGATCGTCAAAAAAGTGACACCCTATTCATTGGGATATGGGTCCGAACCGGATAGATAGGTGACACTATGAAGGGCATATCAAGGAGGTGGGTATGCCCTGGAAAGCGAGCAGTGTCATGGATGAGCGTGTCCGGTTTATTAGTCGATTACTGGCAGGAGAAAGTATGACGGAGTTGTGTCGGGAGTACGGGATATCACGGAAGACGGGGTACAAGTTTCGGGATCGTTATAAGTCATTGACTTTTCAAGCTTGGTCCGACCCGGCCGGGAAGGGTCGGGACATAAAGCGAAAGAAAACATTGTGGCCTCTCTTGCCTTTTGAAGACCTTTTCAGGGATGACCCACTAGGCTGCTTCTTCTTGCTTCGGCAGGGCGATCCTGGCAATGGGCTGAATCCTCAGATTTTCCGACAATTCCTGATAGGAAAGGACCGAGAGTTGGGGAAAATCGAGCTCGATGATTTTTCTGAAATACCGGCGGATCTCTGAGATCGTCAAGATAACGGGCGGCTTGGCCCCGGGAGGGAGCGGATGATTGGCGATCTCCTTCCCCACGGATTCGATGATCTCCTGGGTCACCTCGGGATCAAGCGCCAAATAATTTCCCTTGTCCGTCTTCCGGATCGAGTCCCGGATCATGTCCTCGATATCCGGATCCAGGAGATAGACAGCAAGGCTCCCCGTCTGTCCCGCATATTTGTAAGTAATGTATCTCTTGAGACCGGCACGCACGTGCTCCGTCAGCGCCACCGTGTCCCTCTCCACCTCTCCCCACTGGGCCAGGGTAGAAAAGACATTCTTCAAATCCCGTATCGAAATATCCTCCTGAACCAAACGCTGCAAAATCTCGGACAATTGCAACACCGTAATAATCTTGGGCACCAGCTCCTTGACCAGGGCCGGATGGCTCTTTTCCAACTCCGAAAGAATAATCTGGACCTCCTGAACCCCCAAAAACTCATGGGCATATTTTCTCAAAATAAAGGAGAGGTGAAGGATGAGATATTCTGCCGTATCCCACATCCTGAAACCCGCCTGGGTCGCGACATCTCGAAAATTCTCAGAAATCCAGGTCACCACGGACCCGTCAATGGGATGGAGCGTCTCCTTTCCCGTGATATTGAACAACCCCAACTGTTCCAGCGTTTCACCCACAAGGATCGCCCCTCGTTCAATGCCCCCCCGGGCCACGGGGACCTCATTGATATTGATGACATAGGTGTCGGGATCCATATCCACCGTCTGCCCCCGCACCTGAATCCCCGGAAAATTGACCCCCAATTCATAATACAAACCATGACGCAACAAGGGGATGAGTTCGTTGATAAAACGACCCCCATCCTGTGAATCGTCCACATAGGGAATGAGCGAGGAACCCACCTCTAAGGAAACCGGGGAGGGCATGATAAAAGGGATGTTATCGCCATGCTTCTTCACGGCCTTTTTAACGATCTCTTCCTTGGGGGTCTCCATCACCTCTTCGATGGCCTTGTTCTTGCCGCGCGTGAGAAAAAAGGCCAGGCTCGCCAACCCCAGGGCCAGGACAAAGAAGGGGACCTTGGGCAGGCCCGGAATGAGCCCAAAGCTCGTCAAGACCACCGCCGCAATCAAAAGGGCCTTGGGATAGGCCGTGATTTGGGAAATAATATCGGCCCCCAGATTGCCTTCCTCCGTCTCGGAGGCCACACGCGTCACCACCACACCCGCAGCGACAGAGATGATGAGGGCCGGGATCTGGGCCACCAAGCCATCACCGATGGTCAGCAGGGTATAAGTCTTGATCGCGTGTGTAAAATCAAAGCCCCTCTGCAAGACCCCGATGATCAAACCGCCCACGATATTGACGATGGTGATGATGATGGCCGCGATGGCGTCCCCTTTGACAAATTTCATGGCGCCATCCATGGCCCCGTAAAACTGGGACTCTCTCTGCAGCATCTTGCGCCGGTCCTGGGCCTGATCCATGTTGATGACACCGGCCCGGAGATCGGCATCGATGCTCATCTGTTTCCCGGGCATCGCATCCAAGGTAAAACGGGCCCCGACCTCGGAAACACGTTCAGCGCCCTTGGCGATAACAATGAAGTTGACGAGGGTGATGATCAAAAAGAGGATCCCCCCCACCACATAGTTTCCCCCCACCACAAAACTTCCGAAGGCATGGATCACCTCCCCCGCATCTCCCATGGCCAGGATAGATCGTGTCGCCGCTATGTTCAGGGCCAAGCGGTAAAGGGTTGTTATCAGGAGAATGGTGGGGAAGGAGGCGATGCTCAAGGCATTGGCCACATAGAGGGCCGTCAGCAAGATCACAATGCCCAGGGCCAAGTCAGTGGAAATCAGGACATCCAGGAGCCAATTCGGCAGGGGAACGATGATGAGCCCCAAGACGGAAATCACCACCCCCGCCAAGAGGAGGTCACTATATCTTGCGATGATCGCGTTGACGCCGGTTAATGTGTCTTTGGGGTCAGCCATTTAGGTCCGGTATTTGGAATTTAATTGTACATAATTATGGCCCAAATCGCTAGAATAAAGGATGGCCCTTCCCGGACCGGCATGCAAATCAAGGATGACTCCAAAGGAGTTTTTTTTGGCGATTTTTTTGGCTCGTCGTTCCGCCATGGAGTTTTTCAAAACCCCTTTTTGAACCAATAAAACCTGATCATAGAAGAGATCCAACTTGTGTGGATGAAAAGGGACACCGGCACGACCCGCCGCCGCGACCAGGCGCCCCCAGTTGGGATCTCCCCCAAAAAAGGCCGTCTTGACCAACAATGAGTTTCCTACCGTCCGCACGATTTTTTGGGCCTCCGTGTGATTCCTGGCCCCCTTCACCTCCAAACGAACCACCTTGGTGGCCCCCTCCCCATCGCGCACCATCATCAGGGCCAACTCATGACACACCTCAAGGAGTTTTTTTTCAAATTGCCGATAAAGGGGGGAGTTTTTTTTGAAAGAGATATTTCCGGCCCGACCGTTGGCCAGGATCAAGACCATATCGTTGGTGGAGGTGTCACCGTCTACACTGATCACATTAAAGGTCCGATCGACGCAACTTTTTAAAAGTCTTTTTAATGTCGAAGAGGCCATCGTCAAATCCGTCTGCAAAAAACAAAGTAACGTGGCGTGCCCGGTGAGGGTCATCTGGGGCATGATCATCCCCGCCCCCTTGGCCATCCCCAACAAACTATACTTGATCTTCCCCACCCCCCCTTGCCGCAAAGAAATCTTGGGGCCCCGATCCGTTGTTAGGATCGCCGTCGCCGCCTCTTTGTACCGCGAGGGGGAGAGCCTTTGAGCCGCTTGAGTGATCCCTTTTTTGACGAGATTCATGGGAAGAAACTCGCCGATTTTTCCCGTCGAGGCCACCCAGACAAGAGAGGGTGGAATATGAAGGGCCTGGGAGACCTGACGGACCATTTCTCTGGCATCCCGAAGACCTTGAGGACCCGTCCCCGCATTGGCGTTTCCACTATTAATGATAACGGCCTGACCCAACCCCCTTTTTTGTCTTTCTTGACAAACGACAAGGGGGGCCGCCTTCACCCGATTGGTCGTCAGGACGGCGGCCGCCCGGGCGGGGACCTCGGAGACAATCAGGGCCAGATCCTTTTTTCCGCTCGCCTTGATCCCTGAGACAATTCCCGAATAACAATATCCCTTGGGAAGTCGCATACCTCCCCTATACAACAAATGGTCTATGAATGAAAACAAAAGTATGCAGTATTTTGGATTTCCCCATTCTTTTCCTTCTCACCTCCCTCCCCTTTTTGTATAATTATAAAAAACACGGGAGGCACCTCATGGCCAAGACATTATTTTCCTCTTTCATTTTATTGATCATGGCTCTCAC
>MGSF01000060.1 GCA_001798715.1 Deltaproteobacteria bacterium RIFCSPLOWO2_02_FULL_50_16
ATCAGACTACGAATCTGAGGGTCGGGAGTTCAAATCTCTCCAGGCGCGCATTTTCGGAAGCTCCGGGGCCTTTACGGCGCCGGAGCGACCAGAAAATGCGCTGTCCTCATTTCGCAGAAATGAGGGCGCGCGGAAAAAATGCGCTGTACTTGCCTCAAGAGAGGCAAGTGCGCGCAAAATCCGGAAGTGCAGACTGGCATAGCCAGCCTGCGCGACCTGGATTTTGCTGTACTCATTGCGTTCCCAGCGATGGAAGCAATGAGTGCGCAAAACGCGTTGTACTTACCATGAAAAAATAACATTGAATTTGATATTTTCATGGTATGTTTTTATCATCTTCTCATCACAGCTATTCGTGATACTGTTTATCGAAATATTACCGAACGCATCCGTCATTCAAGAACCACATGACCTTACTTTTCCAACACTGACTAACCAACAACCCCTTAAAATCTTTCAATATTTTTCCGTTTTTCCCTTCTTTAATTATTTTTTCTCTATTTCCCACTTGACAGAACGCCTTTATAGATTATAATTGTTCTAAATTAGTAATTACTACTATTTAATAATATGAATAAATTATTCGACCGGCTCAAAGAAGGCGGCCTCAAATTGACCCCCCAGCGTTTGGCCATCGCCGATTATCTCAAGGGAAATACCTCGCACCCCACGGCGGCCAAGATTTATGAAGACTTAAAGCCCCAATATCCCTCTATGAGTATGGCCACCATCTACAACACCTTGAGCACCATGGCCGAGATGGAACTCATCCAGGAGTTGAGACTTCATAAGGAGCAAATCCACTATGACCCCGACATGAGTCATCATCTCCATTTTTTTTGCCGCCATTGTCACAGTGTCATCGATGTCCCTCATAAGGAGGGAATACCTGATTTTAAGGAATTTGAGAAAAAAACAACAAATCGCATAGATCATGTCTCGGTGGCCCTCATAGGAGTGTGCAAGAAATGTTTACAAAAGAAACAATAAGGAGGAAATTATGAGTGTACTTGTTGGCAAACCTGCCCCTGATTTCAAGACCAATGCCGTGGTAAAAGGTGAAATCATTCCTGATTTTACCCTCTCTCAATTCAAGGGGAAAAAAGAGGTGATCCTCTTTTTCTATCCGCTTGATTTTACCTTCGTCTGTCCTACGGAGCTCCATGCCTTCCAACAAAATCTCTCCAAGTTTGAAGAAAGGGGCGTCCAGATCATCGGCTGTTCTGTGGATTCGCACTTTTCGCATCTGGCATGGGTCAACACCCCCAAAAAACAGGGCGGTATCGAGGGAGTCACCTATCCCCTGGTCTCCGATCTCAGCAAATCCATCGCTGCCAACTATGACGTCCTTGTTGAAGGGGTCGGTATTGCCTATCGCGGGCTCTTCCTGATCGACAAAAAAGGGATTGTCCGCCATCAAATTGTCAATGACCTTCCTTTGGGCCGTAGTATCCATGAGGCCTTAAGGATGGTGGAGGCCCTTCAGTTTTTCGAAAAACATGGTGAGGTCTGTCCCGCCAACTGGCAGGAGGGGGACAGGGCTATGAAGCCCACCCATGAAGGTTTGAAGGAATACTTCAAATCCTAAGACCTCTTAAAGAGAAAGGCGCTTTTTATGGAACACCAACTCCCCAAACTTCCCTATGCCCTTGATGCCCTAGAACCGTACATCTCCAAGGAAACCCTTGAATATCATTACGGCAAACACCACAAGACCTATGTGGACAAACTTAATGCCGCCCTCAAGGAAACGGACCTCACTAAGGCTACGCTGGAAGAAATCATCCAAAAATCTTCTGGTGGGCTTTTTAATAATGCCGCTCAAGTGTGGAATCACACCTTTTACTGGAACTGCCTGGCTCCAAAGGCCGGCGGTTCCCCGACACACCTTGCCGCCGACATCATTAAGAAATCCTTTGGTTCATTTGACAAATTCAAGGAAGAGTTTTCCGCCGCCGCCGCCAATAATTTTGGTTCCGGTTGGACATGGGTCGTCAAAAAAAATGACGGGACGGTCGCCATCGAAAACACAAGCAATGCCGGGACACCAATCAAGGACAAGAGATGGCCTGTCTTGACTCTTGACGTATGGGAACATGCCTATTATATCGATTACCGCAACGCACGTCCCAAATACATCGATGTTTTTTGGAATCTCGTCAATTGGGACTTTGTAAACAAAAATCTTGGCTGATCTCGCTACCAAGGAAACCGAATGCACTACCCTTTCTGGGATAGCTCTATCAGTTATGGCCTCCTGATGGGTTGTATCGCCGTTCTTCACGTCTTTATTTCCCATTTTGCGATTGGCGGCGGTCTTTATCTAGTCTGGCAGGAAACCCTTGCCCGCAAAAGCGGCGATCAGCAAGGTCTCGATTTCCTAGAGCGTCTCAGCAAGTTTTTTGTCCTGCTCACGCTGGTCATGGGGGCGTTAAGTGGTGTCGGCATCTGGTTTATCATCGGGCTCATCAATCCCGCCGCAACTGAGGTCCTCATTCACAACTTTGTCTGGTTTTGGGCCACTGAATGGACCTTTTTTATCATCGAAATCACCGCAGCCATCATTTATTTCTATGGCTGGAAAACCCTGTCGGCCAAAAATCACATCATTGTCGGATGGATCTATTTTGCCTCCGCATGGATGTCTCTTTTTGTCATCAACGGCATTATCACATTTATGCTCACACCGGGAGATTGGCTCACGACGGGCAATATTTGGGATGCCTTCTTTAATCCGACCTTTTGGCCTTCACTGGTCTTTCGCACAGGCATGAGCGTCATGTTGGCAGGTTTTTATGCCCTCCTCATCGCCTCACGCTATCCCGCCCATGACTTTGATGGCTTTAAAGAACGCCTCGTGAGAAAAAATGCGCTCTGGGGTTTGACCGGCCTGATCCTCTTAGTCCCTTCATTTGTCTGGTATTGGAAGGCCATTCCGACTGAAATCACCACCAATGCCCTCGCGATGATGAAGATCCCCATCACCTCGATGCATCAGGGCTACTGGTACGCGGGGGCCGCAGCCCTCCTCCTGATTGTCTTTGGTCTGATCCTGCCACGACGATGCTCCACAGTGGTCGCGGTGGCCCTCATGATCTGCGGTCTTATGTTGTTCGCAAAGTTTGAGTGGTTTCGCGAATCCATCCGAAAACCTTATGCGATTGGTGGTTATATGTTCGCCAATGCCGTGGAGGTGGCACACACCCCCATCTATCAATCAGAAGGTTATCTCAAACACATGACCTTTCGGACGGGGGATGATGGCGCGGATCTCTTCAGACGTGCCTGTCAAAGCTGTCATACCATGGAGGGGTCCCGTGCCCTCAAGCCTGTCTTTGATGGCACCGACAAGGAATTTATCGCCGCCATTATCAAGGGAGTGGAGGCCCTCAAGGGTAACATGCCCCCTTTTTATGGAACCGAAGAAGAGGCCCGTCTATTGGCAAACTATATTTATGACAAAATCGACAAACGTCCTTTAAGCGAGATTTACGGTTTACACGGCGCCCCCTTGGGAAAAAAGGTCTTCGAGGTCCGTTGCGGCAAGTGTCATGAAAGGGGCGGCTACAATGACAAAACAGCATCCCTCATCGCCATCGGCGAGACGGGGTATGAAGAATTCATTGACACGGCCGACGATTATGGCGAGGCCATGCCCGCCTTCACGGGGGATGAGGCCGAGAAAGAGGCCCTGATTGAGTTTTTAAAGACACTAGGTCATCATCCTTAAAAAACGGTAAAATACCATGAATCTCCCTGATTACAATTTTCTATCCGCCCCACTCCCCTTGATCACCCTACTGCACATCTTCACCTTCAGCCTGCATCTGATCGCGATGAATTTCATGCTGGGGGGCGTTATTATAGTCCTGTGGGGCGGGTTTAATAATCGATGGGAAGACTTAACCGTCCAAAAATTCGTCAAACTCTTTCCCACCGCCATGGCCGCCACTATATCGCTGGGCATTCCCCCATTTCTCTTTTTGCAACTGGTCTACTCCAAACAGGTTTATGCGGCGGCTATTATGAGCGGTTGGTTCTGGCTGATGATTATCCCCGTTTTAGTGGTCACCTATTACTGCTTTTATAGCGTGTCTTTTTCCCAAAAGACCAACAAACAATATAGGCGATTACTTCTCTGGGTGGTCCTCTTAGGCCTTCTCTATGTCTCATTTATTTACAGCTCCATTTTTTCTATGGCCGAAAGACCCGCCTTCATGAAGAGTTTATACACCCTTCATCAATCGGGTGTGATGCTCAATACAAATTTTGGCGATTACCTCTTTCGCTGGGGGCACATGGTTTTCGGGGCTATCACAATAGGCGGTTTTTTTATCGGTCTTGTGGGCCGGGACAATGCACAGGCCTTTTCTGTGGGGAAAACCTTCTTTTTGGGGGGCATGATTGTGACGGCCTTATTGGGGACACTTTACCTCTTCACGCTGAATGAATACTGGGCGGTCCTGATGCGTCGCGGCACCCTCTACTTTCTCAGTCTGGGAATCATCCTCTCCTTCAGTTCCCTCCATTTCTTTTTTCGAAAAAAATTTATGATCTCGGGCACGATGGTCTTTGCCTCACTCATCACCATGGTGACCACACGACACTCTCTAAGACTTGTGCGATTGGCCGAAGACTTTGATCCTTCACTCATAAAAATCGATCCCCAATGGTCCATTGTCTTCTTTTTTCTTTTTTTCTTTGTCTTAGCTATTGCCCTGATCGGGTATATGTTGAGACTTTATTTTAACGATTAGTCGTTGTCTTGCGAACTGGGCCAGCCTGATACAACTGCCAATCACAATCACCGCCCCTATAAAAGACACAACATGAGGGATTTCACTCCAGAATACAATCCCCACAATATAGGACAAAACGACACCCAAATAGGCCAGAGGAGACACCCGTGTCGTATGACCAATCCCAAAGGCCCGAGTGATCGTCAATTGCCCGGCGGTCCCAAAAAGTCCAGCACCCAAGAGGATCGTTGTCTGCCCAAAATCGGGCACAACAAAATGATTCATCAATAGGGGCAGGGACAACAGACAACAGGCCACCATCATATAAAAGGCAATGCGATAGATGGAGTCCGTCTTATAAAGACGATGAATCACCAAGACCTCTATGGCCCCAAAAAAACCTCCCATGAGGGCAATCAATCCCCCCACATTCATCACCGCAAACTGGGGTCTTATGATCAAAATAATCCCTATCCAAGACACCAAAATGAGGATGATAAGTTCCTTTGACAATCTCTCCTTGAATAAAAAATAGGTGAGGAGGGCCACAAAAAGGGGATAGGTATTGATCAGCATCGTCGCATCGCCAAAGTGCAAAACGCCAATCGCATAAAAAAAACTCGACATGGCCACAAATCCCGAAAAGGCCCTCAAGACCATCAAGGGAATATTCACCGGACGAAATGAAAGATGAAATCGAAGGAGACAGCCTCCAAAAATAAAGACAGAAAACAGGGACCGAATAAAAACGATTTCATAAAGGGGGATGTCAAAAATCACCTCCTTGACACAAATAGACATGATCAAAAAGAAAATCTCTCCTATAATCAACAACCAACGGGAGTCATTCCAGAGACGGCTCATAAAATAACGTTTCCTTTCCTAAAATTATCTCATATTGACCTCATCCATACAACCTTTGTAAAAGAAGATATGTCACAGATCCCGTCAAAAATCCTCAAACTTTCTGAAGGCCTTCGTTACCAAGAAGGATCCGTTGTGAGTCGCGAGATCTTGCGCAAAGAAACCGGGACTGTGACACTTTTTGCTTTTGATAAGGGCCAGGGATTGAGCGAACACACGGCCCCTTTTGATGCCCTCGTTCATATCATCGAAGGAACTGCTGCAATCAAGATTTCAGGGAGACCCTACAGGCTCTCTCAGGGGGAAATGATTATCATGCCCGCCAACAAACCCCATGCCCTCCAGGCCATCGAATCTTTCAAGATGCTCCTCATCATGATAAAATCAAAATAGGAAAATCCTAACGAGAGGCACAAAACTGCTCATAATCCACAAACCCTGGAAACTTTTTTCCAGGGGCGCAATAGGAGCATTCAGGATCCGGTCTTAATTTCAATTCACTAAATTGAGCCCTCAAGGCGTCGTAACAGAGAAGGCGCCCGATCAAGGGTTGCCCCTGATCCAGGATCAATTTGAGGGTCTCCACGGCCTGCAGGAGACCCATCACCCCCGGCAAGATGCCCAAGACACCGGCCTCCGCACAGGAGGGCGCCAATTCAGGAGGTGGAGGCTCAGGATACAGGCAACGATAACAGGGGCCTTGATGGGACCCATGTCGCCGGGGGTAAAATATAGTAACCTGTCCGGCAAAGCGCTGGACACTGCCATGGATATTTGGTTTTTGAAGAAGGACACAGGCGTCATTGACAAGATAGCGCGTCGGAAAGTTGTCAGATCCATCGATGACGATGTCGTAGGGCTTGAGGATCTTTTCAACATTGTCACTCGTTAATTTGACCGCATGCGTCTCAACGCGAATCCCTGGATTGAGGGCCAGAAGACTTGCTTTGGCGGACTCCACCTTTGGCTGTCCAATCCGATCCGTTGTATGAAGAATTTGTCGTTGCAAATTTGAGGCATCCACGACATCAAAATCAACGATCCCGATCGTCCCCACACCCGCGGCCGCCAAATAATAGGCCGCCGCAGACCCCAAACCCCCGGCCCCTATAATCAGAACCTTGGAGTCCAACATCTGTCGCTGTCCTTTCTCTCCGACTTCAGGAATCCGGATGTGTCGCCCATAACGAGTCCTCTCAACACTGGAAAAGACCTGAGGCACCTCAAAGGGAAGTCCCGCCTCCTTCCAGGCCTTAAATCCCCCGCTCATCGAAGAAACATCTTCATAACCCATATCCCTCAAGGTCTTGGCGGCAAACAAAGAGCGTATCCCGCCGGCGCATTGACAAATAATCGGAGTTGTTTTGTCCGGCAAAAGCTCTTCGACCTGAAGCTCCAAGAAACCCCTCGGAATATGGAGAACTCCTGGGACATGCCCCTCCTGCCATTCCTCTTTTTCCCGCACATCGAGGATGATGACCGAGGAATTTGCCTTTTGAGAGGAGGAGACCTCTTGGGGATCCACTTCCCTCATTTTCTGTCTCAGATCTTGGAGGATCTCATAAAAAGTAGGCATAGCAATTCCTTAAAGAAGACCCAATTCAAGCCTCGCCACCTCACTCATTAGGCTCGGAGACCAAGGGGGATCCCAGACAATCTCAACCCTCGCAGAGGCCACCCCCGGGATATTTCTCACCTTTTGTTCGATTTCCGAGGACAAAAAGCCCGCAACGGGACAGGCCGGTGAGGTCAGGGTCATCTTGATGTGGACCGCCTTTTCCGAAGAGACCTCGATATCATAAATAAGTCCCAATTCGTAGACATTCACGGGGATTTCCGGATCACAACAAGTCTTCAAGACCTCAATAACTTTTTCTTTTAAATCATCCATGAGGATCACTTTCCTCCTCTGTCGTCACCGTTTTATTTTTATTTTCCAAGGCGGCCTGTAAGGTATGCCAGGCCAACGAGGCGCATTTGATCCGGGTCGGAAACTCACGAACGCCTTTAAAAACTGAAAGTTTTCCCAAATCAGGATCCGGTGAAGAATCCTCAAGAGGACTCGTTATCATTTTAATAAACTTTTGAAAAATAACCTTGGCCTCCGCCTTCGTCTTTCCCTTGATACTTGCGGTCATAATAGAGGTCGAGGCTTTCGAAATCGCACACCCGGAACCCAAAAATCCTATATCCTGAATCTTTTCCCCCTCCATCTTCAAATAAATATGGATCTCATCCCCGCACAAGGGATTATAACCCTCAGCAGAGCCGTCGGCATTTTCCAGCTTATGAAAATTTTGCGGATGGCTATTGTGATCAAGAATGACTTGTTGGTAGAGTTCAGAAAGAGGGGTCATGTGAATCTCCTTTTGATACTAGCATCCAAACACCTCCCGCACCTTCCTCAAACCATGAACCAGGGCCTGAATATCCTCATGAGAATTGTAAACGGCAAAGGAGGCCCTGGCCGTCGCCGGGACTCCCAATCTCTTCATCAGCGGCATGGCACAGTGATGGCCCACGCGGATCGCCACCCCCTCCTGATCGATGATGGTCCCCACATCGTGGGGATGCACGCCCTCCATCACAAAGGAGAGGACACAGGCCCTGTCCCTGGCCTTGCCGATAATCTCAACCCCTGAAATCTTCTGAAGGGCTTGAGTAGCATCCTGCAATAATTCATTTTCATGGGCCGCAATTTTTTCAAGACCCATCCCCTGAATATAATCAACGGCCGCTCCCAATCCAATGATACCCGCAATATGAGGAGTCCCCGCCTCAAACTTATAAGGGAGATCATTATATTCCGTCCCCTCAAACGTCACCTTTCGGATCATATCCCCTCCCCCCTGATAAGGAGGCATGGCTTCTAGAAGCCCTCTCTTGCCATACAAGACACCGATCCCTGTTGGCCCATACATCTTGTGCCCGGAGAAGGCATAAAAATCACAATCCAGGTCTTGAACATCGATATTCATGTGGGGCACCGCCTGAGCCCCATCTATAAGGACGGGAACCTGATACCGATGCGCCATCTCAATGACTTTTTTGACCGGATTGATCGTCCCAAGGACATTGGAGATATGGGACAGGGCGACCAATCTTGTCCTCTTGGAAAAAAGCGATTCTAACAGATCGAGCTCAAGATCCCCGGCATCATCAATAGGAGCCACTTTTAAACGAGCCCCTTTTTCTTCACACACGATTTGCCAGGGAACAATATTGGAATGATGTTCCATTTCCGTGATCATCACCTCATCTCCCGCCTGAAGATGGGCACGTCCATAACTTTGAGCCACCAAATTGATCGCCTCTGTCGTCCCCCGGACAAAGATGACTTCACGATGATCTTGCGCCTTAATAAATTTTTTTACCCTGACCCTGACATTCTCCACCTCTTCCGTCGCCTTTTCACTCAAGTAGTGAACCCCTCGATGAACATTGGCATTTTGCTCCGAATAATAGCTCCCGATCGCCTCAATCACCGATCGAGGTTTTTGGCTGGTGGCGGCATTATCCAAGTAAACCAAGGATCGGCCCCGAATCGATTGGCGGAGGATCGGAAAATCCGCCCGAATTTTTTCAATATCCAAGATCTTCATCGAAAAACCCTCTACTCTGGAAACCTTTCAAAAAGACCCAGATGCAAGGCGCCCGCCGAGCGAGGTCCGAGGCGTACTAGACAGTACGTTGAGGGCCGCGTGAGAAGGGCAACGCCGCAGATGGGACTTTTTGAGAGGTTTCCCCATGTAAATATTGAAACAGATCACATTCTAGAGACCGACCCATTCCCTCAAGCGGCACCTTTTGAATAATCTCTCTGGCAAAGGCATAGGTCAGGAGATCATAGGAAATATGCCGATCGAGGCCTCGTGACCTTAAGTAAAAAAGTTGCTCCTCATCGATATGACCTACGGTCGCCCCATGGCTGCATCGGACATCATTGGCATAAATTTCCAAATTAGGTTTAGTATTCATCCGCGCCTCTTCGGAGAGGAGGAGATTTCTGTTGGATTGCCGGGCATTTGTCTTCTGGGCCTGAGGTCTCACAATGATGCGCCCGTTAAAAACCCCCTGGGCCTGATCTTTTAAGATGCCCTTATAAAATTCATCGCTTGAGGCATACGGACTTGCGTGATCCATCGTTGTTTGATTGTCAACATGCTGCTGACCTTGCCCCATAAAAAATCCATTTAAAAGACAATCGCTTTTTTCTCCGCCAAGAATGACGTGAGTATTATTTCTGACCAGATGCCCCCCAAAAGAAAAGAGATGCGAGTGAAAATGGCTGTCGGCGGCTTGATGGGAAAAAACCGAGGAAAAATGAGTGGCCTTAAGGTCTTCCTTTTGAACCCTGACATGATCCACTGTGGCCCGAGAACCCGCCACAATTTCAGTGACGGTATTTGTCCAATAGGTTCCCTCTCCGGCATAACTCTCGATGAGTTGAAGCTGGCCTTGTTCTTCAACAACAAATAAATTGCGCGGATGGGTCACTGTCTCTTGTCCTTCAGACGCTGAAAAATAAACGAGATGAACCGGAAATTTGACAACGGTCTTTTTGGGAACAAAAATAAAAAGGCCGTCATGAATAAAGGCCGTGTTAACGGCCACAAATGGATGTTCACGATAATCGGCAAAACGAGCCAAATAGGGTCTGACAAGGTGGGAATGAGTCTTAAGGGCCTCGGCCATACTTTGAAGGATCATCCCCTGAGGCAGCCCTTGCAAGGTAGAGAGCTGGGGTTGAAAAAAACCGTTCACAAAAACAAGACAGAGGGCCCCCTCTATATCGGCCACAAAATGCTTAATCTTGTCTTTGGAAACGCCAGAAAATTTTGAATCTTTGACAAATCGAAAAGGGGTCTCGGTCATGGGGACCACATTCGTATAACGCCAGGCCTCCTCTCGGGGTGAGGGATAACCCTTGTCTTCAAAGCTTACAAAAGCAGACTTCATGAGCTCTGTCAGCCAAGTAGGATGACGAGAAAATCCACTGGAGGAAAAGTCTTGTTCCAATTGAAGTGTGAGTGGTTCCATCTTTCTTCCTTAAACGCCTCCCTCTGTCCAGGCATATCCTTGTTCTTCCAATTGTAGGGCCAAACCCTTGTCTCCAGACTTGACAATCCGTCCTCCAGAAAGGACATGGACATAATCAGGAACAATGTAATTCAATAAACGCTGATAATGAGTCACCAAAATCATGGCGCGATCTGGACGGCGCAGGGCATTGACCCCTTCGGCAACGATTTTTAGGGCATCGATATCCAAACCAGAATCGGTTTCATCCAAGATGGCCAGCTTGGGATCCAAAATAGCCATTTGCAAAATTTCATTTCGTTTTTTCTCCCCCCCGGAAAAACCTTCATTGACGGGGCGATTCAAAAAACTTTCATCCATCTTGATAAATTTCATTTTTTCCCTGGCCAGGCTCAAAAAATCCATGGCATCCAGCTCCTCCTGACCCCGATGTCTGCGAATGGCATTGAGGGAGGCCTTTAAAAAATAGGAATTGGCTATCCCAGGAATCTCCACCGGATATTGCAACGCCAGAAAAATCCCTTCACGAGCCCGATTTTCCGGAGACAATTCCAATAAATTTTTTCCCTCATACAAGATTTCCCCTTGGGTCACCTCATACGTCTCCCTTCCTGCCAGGACCTGTGCCAGCGTACTTTTTCCAGAACCATTGGGTCCCATAATGGCATGGACTTCGCCGGGATTGACCCTCAAGTCAATCCCCTTGAGTATTTCAATGCCATTGTCCTTGATTCTGACATGGAGATTGTTGATGTTGAGCATTGTCATCCTCACTTATCCCACAGAACCTTCGAGGCTGATCCCCAAAAGTTTTTGCGCCTCGACGGCAAACTCCATCGGCAATTCCCGAAAAACCTCCTTGCAAAAACCATTGACGATCATATTGACGGCATCCTCCTCGGAAAGCCCCCTCTGCTTGCAATAAAACAATTGATCCTCACCAATCTTGGAGGTCGTCGCCTCGTGTTCGACCTGCGAGGAATGATTGCCCACCTCCACATAAGGAAATGTGTGGGCCCCGCACTGATCCCCCATCAGAAGGGAGTCGCATCGGGAATAATTCCTGGATTCCGTCGCCCCCTTTTGAATCCTGACCAGGCCCCGATAGGTGTTTTGGGCATGCCCTGCCGAAATCCCCTTGGAGACAATCGTACTCTTTGTATTTTTCCCGATATGGATCATCTTCGTCCCCGTATCGGCCTGTTGATAATTGTTCGTGACCGCCACGGAGTAAAATTCACCCACAGAGTGATCCCCGATCAAGAGACAGCTCGGATATTTCCATGTAATCGACGAACCCGTCTCCACCTGAGTCCACGAGATCTTTGAATTTTTCCCCAGGCATTTTCCCCTTTTGGTCACAAAATTATAAATCCCTCCCCTCCCCTCTTTATCCCCGGGATACCAATTTTGAACGGTGGAGTACTTAATACGCGCATGATCGAGGGCGATGAGCTCGACAACGGCCGCATGGAGCTGATTTTCATCCCGTCTGGGGGCCGTACAGCCCTCAAGGTAACTCACATACCCTCCCTCCTCCGCGACAATCAATGTCCTTTCAAATTGCCCTGTGTTGGCGGCATTGATGCGGAAATAGGTGGAGAGCTCCATCGGACAATGAACCCTTTTTGGGATGTAACAAAACGATCCGTCCGTAAAGACGGCCGCATTGAGGGCCGCAAAGAAATTGTCCGTATAGGGAACCACCGTCCCCAAATACCTTTTGACAAGATCCGGATGGTTTTGAACGGCCTCTGAAAAGGAACAAAAAATGATCCCCTTTTTGGCCAATTCCTTTTGAAATGTCGTGGCCACAGAGACACTATCCATCACGGCATCAACGGCGATCCCTGAAAGCCTCTTTTGCTCATCAATGGAAATCCCTAGTTTTTCAAATGTTGCTCGAACTTCCGGATCAATCGCATCAAGACTTCCGGGCCCTTCCTTTTTTTTCCTGGGGGCTGAATAATAAGTGATCGACTGATAATCAATGGGGGGATAGTGCACATGGGACCATGTGGGTTCTTTCATGGTGCCCCAATGTCGGTAGGCCTTCAGGCGCCACTCCAGCATAAATTTTGGTTCTTTTTTCTTTTCAGAAATAAGACGAATAATATCTTCACTGAGACCGGGAGGGGCTTGATCGGCATCAATATCACTCGTAAAACCATACTTGTAATCTTGGTCCGTCAATTTTTCCAGCTCGTGATGGGCGATATCCGTCATAATAGCCTCTCTAACGTCAATGGGGTGTCTCGGAATCGTTGGCCTTTATCTGATTTGTTTTTTTGACGAGATCCTCTAAGGTCGTCTCCCGCAGCAATCGATGAATTTTTTGATTCAACTCAAAGAGGGGATCCTTCATCAAACACTCTGACCACTGAGGACAGGAAATCTCCTTTTCATCAAAACACCCCGCAATGGCCATTCGTCCCTCAAAGAGGGTCACGGCATCCGCCACCGTGATGTCGGAAGGAGACTTCAAGAGGATATAGCCCCCTTTCGTCCCCTGAACGGCCTTCACCAACCCCGCACTGGCCAGCATCAACATGACCTTGGCCAGGAGTGAATAGGGGATATTGTGGGCATCGGCAATCTCCCGAACACTGGTAATCGACCCCATTTCATGGGGTTTGCCACTCAAGTATCCCAAGGCCAAAAGGGCATATTCTGTCTTTTTATTAACATGAAACATTTTATTTTCTCATGAATTACAATATGTTACAAATATACATATCTTAGCCTTCTTATATAAGACTATGTGAGTCCGATTTAAAAGTCAATTAAATAAGACCTTTAAGGTCCGATATGATCGATAAGGTCTGATATTGAATTCTTCCCCAGTTGTCAAGATTATTACTTTCGGAGGCGGTTCTACATTCGAAAATAGGCTTGAACACATCCATAAATGGGAGTGGTGGAAAATAACTTTTCTGGAGCGGCTTTAGAAAAATCAATCACCTTACTGCCTATAAGTTATTGATTTTTCTAGCTGTCCAAAAATCGGCAGTGGAGGTTTTTGGGCAAAAGCGAAAGAAAAGTTATTTTCCACCACTCCCATATTGTCCCAACTTGACTCCTCTCCGGTCTCTCTCTATCCTTCCCTCCACTCATTATGAAAATCATCTTAAGTGGCGGATCCGGTTTTATTGGCAAGGCCCTTGTGGAACACTTCAAGAAGGGAGGGCATCAGATTGTCTTGCTCACGCGAAATCCCTCCTCCCTCCATCCTCTTGCGGGAAATGGGATCCACATCGAGGTCTGGGATGGACGTCAAAGGGGTCCCTGGGCACAACATGTCAATGGAGCCGATATCATCATCAACCTCGCCGGAGAGCGTCTTGTCTCGCAGAGATGGACTGAGAAACAAAAGTATAAAATTCTTAGAAGCCGCATCGAAGCCACACAGGCCCTTGTCGAGGCCGTCGAACACAGTTCCACAAAACCCACTCTCTTTATCAACGCCTCTGCCATCGGATATTATGGTCCATTGTCTAAAGAAACGGCGACAGAAGACTTTCCCAAAGGAGAGGGTTATGTGGCCGACGTCTGTGAATTATGGGAACAAGAGGCCCATCCCGTCGAGAGATGGGGGGTACGTTTAGTCCTCTTGAGATTGGGGGGTGTTTTGGGAAAAAGTGATGGATGGCTCAAAAAGATGCTCCCCTCCTTTCAGTACTTTCTCGGAGGGGCCTTGGGCTCTGGACGGCAATGGCTTTCTTGGATTCATCTAGAAGATGTTGTCAAAAGTGTTCAATTCATCATAGAACATCATGATCTCGATGGCCCCATAAATCTTACAACCCCCTATCCTGTCACCATGAACGAGTGCGCCAAGACTCTGGGAAGGATCCTTCACCGCCCTTCGTGTTTTAAGGTGCCCGGATTTATATTAAAATTGGCCCTGGGTGAGATGTCCGAAATAATACTCACAGGTCAAAAGGTCCTCCCTCAAAAACTCCTCAACCACGGATATTCCTTTTCCTATCCCCAGCTGGAACCCGCCCTCATCCACATCCTGAAAGACCCTCCCCTAAAATGAGCCCCATTCTTTGAATTGCCATCCTTTCTTAGATTCACTATATTACAAGTCAGTTCATTAATTTCTATTCATAAGACCTGACAGTACTAAGGAGAAGATGAGACGTTTTGCCTTTTCAATGTATAGTGGGATATGAACTCCTTAGTAAGGACACCTCATGGAGGACATTATGACCAAGTCCATTCCAAAAAAAGATTCATCGGGCACACAAGAAACGAATATTTTTGCCAATGCCCTGAAACGTCTGGACGAGGCCGCCCAATTTGCCGACATCCCTCCTGAAGCCCTCGAAAGGCTCAAACACCCAAAAAAAATGATCCAGGTCTCCATCCCCATTCGTATGGACAACGGGGGCTTGAGGATCTTTCAAGGCTATCGTGTCCGTCATGACCATACTCGTGGCCCGGGTAAGGGAGGAATCCGTTTTCACCCCAATGTCAATCTTGATGAGGTCAAGGCGCTGGCACTTTGGATGACCTGCAAGTGTGCCGTCATGGGACTCCCCTTTGGCGGGGCCAAGGGCGGGATCACCGTCAACCCCAAAGAACTCTCCAGGATGGAGCTTGAAAGATTGAGTCGAGCCTATATTGCTCGCATCGCCGAATTTATCGGCCCCAAAACAGACATCCCTGCCCCCGATGTCTATACCAATCCGATGATCATGGGCTGGATGATGATGGAATATTCTAAAATAGCCCAGGAACAATCCCCAGCCGTCATCACGGGAAAACCCATTCCTTTAGGCGGTAGTCTGGGGCGCGAGGATGCCACGGGACGTGGGGGATACTATTGCATCAAAGAATTGGAAGAAAAAAAGCGGTGGAAACCTTCAAAGATCCGTGTGGCCATCCAAGGTTTTGGGAATGTCGGTCAAAATATCGCCAGACTTCTCCATGCCGATGGTTACAAGATCGTCGCCGTCAGCGACTCTCAGGGAGGTATTTATAAAGAGGAAGGTTTTGATATTCCCAGTCTGATTCAAAACAAAAATGCCACACGCCGTTTAAAGGCCATTTATTGTACGGGGTCTGTGTGCGAAACAATCCAAGTCAAGTCCCTCTCAAACAAGGATTTGCTGGAACTTGATGTCGATATCTTGATCCCCGCCGCCTTGGAAAATCAGATCACGGAAAAAAATGCCTCTAAAATTAAGGCCTCCAACATACTGGAACTGGCCAATGGCCCGATCACCACCGAGGCCGACAAAATTCTCAATAAAAAAGGGGTTCTGGTTGTCCCGGATATCTTGGCCAATGGCGGCGGTGTCACCGTGAGCTATTTTGAGTGGGTGCAAAACAATCAGGGTTATTATTGGTCCGAAGAAGAAGTGCATGCCAAGCTGCATACCTTCATGATCCGGGAATTTAACAATGTCTATCATCTCATGACAAATCGTAAAATCAACATGCGAACCGCCGCCTATGTCCATGCCTTAAACCGCATAGGAGAGGCCGTTGAGGCCCGCGGGACAAGCAAATACTTCTTGGGAAACCCCTAAGGATTGAGCCTGAAGGCCTCCCACTCCGTCGTGAGGGTCTTTCTTTGATAGACGATACGATCGTGAAGACGATTGTCACGTTCTTGCCAAAATTCAATCCGGAGAGGAATCAAGGCAAAACCGGACCAGTGGGGGGGACGAGAGACATCTTGACCTTCAAATTTTTTTCTAAACTTCTCAAATGCCTTCTCTAAGGTCGCGCGATCTTCGATGATGGCGCTCTGATCCGAGGCCCAGGCCCCGACTTGTGACAAGCGAGGTCGTGTACTAAAGTATTCATCGGCCTCCTGATCGCTGACAACATTTACAGGTCCCTTGATCCTCACTTGGCGTTTTAAGGGGGACCAGTAAAAGGTCAGGGCCACAAAGGGATGGGCCCTTAAAGACTGCCCCTTGGACGAATTAGTATTTGTGTAAAAAATAAATTTTTCCTCCCGAAACTCCTTTAAAAGCATCATCCGCGCGTCCGGATGACCCTCCTCGTCCACGGTCGAAAGACACATAGCCTCGGGCAGGATAATGTCCTTGCATTTTTCTACCTCGATAAACCAGTGGCGGAATTGCTCAATGGGATCGGCCAAACAAGTTTCTTCCGATAAGACTTTCATTTTTCTTCCTTATATAATTATTTGAGACACAATACGAAATAGATAAAAATAACAAGAAATTTCTATGTCGCTTGACCTCTCATCCCCACAGTGACAATCTATGCGGTTATGAAGGCCATGGTCCTGGATAAAATCAGCCCCATCGATCAATCGCCTTTAGTCCTCAAGGATCTTCCACTCCCCTCCCCCGCCCCCAATGAGGTCCGGATCAAGGTTGTGTGTTGCGCCATCTGCCGGACGGACCTCCACGTCATCGAAGGGGATCTGCCTCAAAAAACTATTCCCCTCACTCCTGGCCATCAAGTCGTGGGAATCGTCGATCAACTCGGGAAAAAATGCCGGCGGTTGATCCTCGGGGATCGCGTCGGGGTTGCCTGGCTCCGTCATACCTGTGGGTCCTGTGACTTTTGCAAAAAAGGTCAGGAAAACCTCTGCGAATCCTCCCAATATACAGGATATCATGCCCCTGGCGGTTATGCCGAATAC
>MGSF01000061.1 GCA_001798715.1 Deltaproteobacteria bacterium RIFCSPLOWO2_02_FULL_50_16
AATTTCTCTCCCAAGCCACGGTTTCAGAGATCAGTCGTGCTCCAAAACCCCTCCATTGACTACAGTAAGAGAATCGTAGTAGGGATTTAAATCTCATTATTAAGACGATCGTTCTTATGCGGTCTTTTGCGATCGATCAGAATGGGGATTCTATGTTAGAGAAAATATTGGAGAAATTGGCCTCCAATCGCCTGACCGTCGTTTTACTCCTCTTGATTGCGGCCTTGGCGATTATCGGAACTGTGATTGAGCAAAATCAGGATCCCGTCAAGTATATCCAGATTTATGGAGAACCCGTCTTTCGCTTGTTCAATAATCTCGGTTTTTTCGACATGTATCACTCCTGGTGGTTTGTCCTCTTGCTGACCCTTCTGGGGATCAATATTGCCGCCTGTACCCTGGAGCGATGGCCCCAGCGAATCGCCGTTGTGATTGTTCACTTAAGTCTTTTTCTTATTTTTGCCGGCGGCATTGTGGGATCCCTGTATGGGTTTCGGACCCAGATCAATATCCCGGTAGGGCAGGCAAGCAATTTTGCCCATGAATTTCCGAGCATGAAAAAAATCTTTCTCCCCTTCACGATTCGTGCCGATGATTTTCAGGTCTCTTTTTATAAGGGGACCCAGCGTCCCCAAGAGTTTAAGAGCCAGTTGACGATCTTGGAAGGGGAGAAGGAGATCAAATCGCAGGAAATCCGGGTGAATCACCCCCTCATCCATCGCGGGATTCGAATCTTTCAGGCCAATTATGGCCCGGTCGATGATCCCCTCATTGAGATGCGCCTCAAAGATCGGAGGACGAACAAAATCGTCAAGACTTATACGATAACGGGCCATGATGAGATAAAGGTGGGGAGGGAGACTTATCGCATTACAGGGTACGCTCAAGATATGCAGGGATTTGGTCCCGCCGTTCAGCTCATGCGCATGGAAAAGGGAGGGCAACCCCAATATATCCCCATCTTTAAAAATTATCCTGGATTTGGGGTCCAAAAAGGGGATCGTTATCAGATCGAGCTGGTCAATATTGAAGAAAAGTACTTTACAGGTCTTCAGATCGTGAAAGACCCCGGTGTCAATCTTGTTTGGGCGGGCTGTGTTTTTTTGATCTTGGGGACCCTCTATGCCTTTCTCACTCCCAAAGAAACCCAGCCTGTGTAGACTTAGTACTCCATTCCACAAGTACGGTGACAATTGACTGTCCTTCAAAAAGAAGGTTCTGGAGACAAGGCGCCTGCCGAGGCCCGAGTGAGGCGTACTTAAACGTACGCCGCAGCGAGTGGCCGAGGCAGGCAACGCAGTATACGGAACCTTATTTTGGAAGGACCCACTTAGCCTTCGCCGTAACTATGGAGGCCTGAGAGGACAAGATTGACGCCTAAATAGCAGAAGAGGGTCACGGCAAACCCCACAAGGACCAAAATGGCGGCGGGTTTTCCTATCCAACCGCGAGTGCGCGTGGCATGGAGATAGCCGGCGTAGACAAACCAGGTGATGAGCGACCAGGTCTCTTTGGGGTCCCAACTCCAATAGCTTCCCCAAGACTCATTGGCCCACACCGCCCCCAGGACAACCCCAATCGTTAAAAGAAAAAATCCAAAGAGGATCACGCGATAGATGAGCTGATCAAATTGAAGGGCGATGGGATTTTTTTGAGAAAGACGCACGAGATAGATGACGGCCATGGTGGCGGCGACTCCAAAGGCGGCATAGGCCAGAAAACAGGTGATGACATGAAAGAGGAGCCAGTTGCTCTTCAAGGCGGGGACGAGGGGGACAATGGCTGCTTGTGGGGCGGACAATAAAGAGGCGTATGTGAGGGCTGCGGTGGCCAAAAGGGAGGTAAGGGTCGCGATTTCGACCAAACGGCGTTGCCAGTAAAGAAAGAGAAAAACGAGCACGACAGTCCAGGCAAAGAGGACGAGCGACTCATAGAGATTGGTCACGGGAAAATACTGATAAAGGCGGGTCCAACTTAAAGGTTCCGGATGACTTTTTTGCATGGTCTCTGAAAATTCGACAATGCGAAGACCAAACCCCACCGTATTTAAGATCCAACCCAGCCCCAGCCAACCGACAATCCAGCGATTCCAAGAATCTCGCTTAAAGACGGTCGCCGCCAAAAAAAGGAGGAAGGCAATCAGGTAGTTACCGGTAGTCAGGGAAAATAAAAAATTACTCGTCATGGCGTATTCCTCATAGGGTTTTCGACAACGACAGTAAGGCTAGAACATTTTGGGGACGATGACTAGTTTTTTTATGACAAATAAGGTCACCCTTGGACGAGACGGGTATACATCGCCATGTAGATCAAGATAACCATCCCCAGGCCTATCAGAAAGGCGATGAACCCCGCCGGGAGGGCAATCCACCGCCATGAGGGCCATTCATCCTTGACCTTGTTTTCTTCAAGGCGACCTTCCTTTTGCCAGCGTTCAAAGAGTCTTTTTCTCTCATGAAGGAGCTCTGCTTTACTAATGCGCCCTGAAAAGACGACATGATCCATGGGGAATTTTTCAATGCGGAAGTGGACATTAAAAAAGTGAAAGGTAAAAATAAATCCGGCAGCGAGCAGGGCCTCATCGGAGTGGATGATGAGGGCTATATTGATGATCCATCCGGGAAAAAAGCGGGTGAAAAATTCTGGGAACCACATGACGAGACCGCTGGCTCCAATGATGGCAACCCCCCAGAAGACAGCCAGGTAATCAAATTTTTCCCAATAGGTCCATCGGTCAAACTGGGGCTTTTCCCCTTTACCAAAGAACCATTTTTGATGGGCAATAAAGTCTCGAACATCTTGTAGATTGGGCATTGGGGAATCGGGTCCATGAATGACATTGCCGATTTGACGGAATGTCACACGCCCCTTTTCGGGGTCGATGAACATAGCCCGGTCGGTCCAAATACTGTGAAGGACGGAGAGGATGTGAACCGTAAAATAAAATATCGTAATGATGGCCCCAGCCCTGTGGAGAATGGCGGCGACGACCTGACCTCCCATGACATCTAAGAGCCATTGGGCCCATTCTGTGTAGTAAAACTTTAAGGGCATTCCAGTCAGGACGAGGAGGAGAAAACTAAAGATGACGAGACCGTGTAAGAATCGATCGAGAGGTCGAAAACGGACATAGGCCTCTTCGTCGGTGCGGGTCTCCACCTTCTGCTCACGAAAGGTTTTAGTATCCCTGATATACAGGACGGCCGAACGCACAAGCCATAAAATGCTATGGAAGGCAAAAAAGGCAAAGGTTCCCAGGAGAAGGAAGGTCATGAAGACAAAGACCCAATACAGCTGGGGATAGTTTTCCTTATCAGTGTGATCGGCATGGACGATGTAATTGGCAAAGTTGGAATTGGCATCGCGGTGGCATTGTTGGCATGTTTCTAGGCGGCGCTGCCCCGCATTGATGCGTGAATAAGGATCACTGGCGGGGAGGATGTCGTGATGACCATGACAGTCATAACAGGCCGCCACCCCTGAACGTCCCAGGGCGATGGCCTTGCCGTGAAAGGTCTCGCGATAGCGCTCAAGCCGGTCTTCATGACATTGACCGCATTTGTGGTCGATGGAGAGACGAAACGAGGGGTCTTTGGGCGAGGTAATGTCATGGGAGGTGTGACAAGTGATACATGTCGGTCCTCGTTCATCGCCCGCCAGGAGCAATTGACCGTGGACACTTTGATTATAAATTTCCTCGACAAGGACATGACACTGACCACAGGTCTTGGGGACGTTGTCTTTATTGATTTTTGAGTTTTTGTTTTCACTCGACAAAATATTGTGAACCCCATGGCAATTGTTACAGCTTGGGGCGACGACCAATCCGTCGATCAAAAGGGCGCGACCATGGATGGAGTCCACATAGTGTTCCACCGCCTCCGGTTTGCCGACATGATGGGTTTGGAGCATAACGCCACCCTTGTGGCAATGGGCACAGGTGGAGGAGAGATTAAATTTGTTAACCTTGGAATCTCGGTTGGAGGGGGGGAGGATGTTGTGTCCTCCATGGCAGTCACTGCAGAAGGCCGCCTCTCGATCTCCCTCCCTTTGATTGCGTCCATGGACACTTCCCAGATATTCTTCGGCGATCTCTTTGTGGCATTCCGCACACCTTAAGGTGAGGGGGTTTCCTTCGTTGTGCGGGACCTCCTCAAAGGATTTGGCCCCGCTATGACAATTCGTACAAGAAAATCCCTCATGGACAGAGCCTTCAAGGGCCTCTTTAGGGACATAGAGTCTTAAGGTCTGGCCCCTCTTGGTGACGGGTTCAAGCCACGGTTCCCCATGGCAGGCCAAACAGGTCTCATTGTCGGGGGTTTGGGCCAGGGCCTCCCGCACGGGGCCTTCCTTGAGTGCATCCATCGAAAAATGGAGGGGGAGGAATAAAACCACGACAAGGAGTGAAATAATGGTACGACGTTGGGGCATTTTCCCTGCTTATATATAATGTCAGCTTAATTAGTATGATTAAAATTAGCTTTTTTTATGATGTTCGTTATGTGATTTCCCTAATATACAACTATAATACCACACTATACTAATGGATCCTGCAAAAATAATAAAACGCCCATGAAGAGTCTTGTCACACATATTTTTTCAGTTTTTATTGTAAGAAGCGTGTTGATCCTTCTGATGTTTTCCTTGTCTTCCTTTGCCCTTGCGGCGGCCAATGCCGAAGACCCCACAAAAGAACTCTCAGGTTCCATCCATCAGGGTCTTGAGTGTGAATCCTGCCACAGTATGGAAAAAGAGCAGTGTAAAAAAATGCCGCCGGTCAATTGTTCGACGTGCCATCCGGAAATTTTTGAAAAATATTCCCACAGTATTCATGGCAAGCTCCGGGCGGCAGGGGTCAAGGAGGCGGCGTCCTGCCATGATTGTCATGGGACCCATGATATCCGGCCCATGGGGGATCGGGCCTCCAAGATTCACAAAGAAAAGGTCCCTTCTACCTGTGGCCGTTGTCACCAGGCTGTTTACGCAGAATATAGCGAAAGCGTTCATGGGGAGGCGGTGGCCAGGGGGCTTCCGGATTCCCCGGGGTGCACGGATTGTCATGGGGAGCATGAGATCCTTCCCCCCACGGAAAAGTTGTCGCGTGTCTATCCCACCAATATCGCCAAGACCACATGCCCTCAGTGCCATGCCAATGAGAGGATTATCACGAAGTATAATATCCCCGGGGGAAGGGTCGATAGTTATCAGGATACCTATCATGGGTTGGCCGGTGATCTCGGCGATGTCCATGTGGCCAACTGTGCCTCGTGTCATGGGGTCCATAACATCTTTCCCTCATCGGACCCTCGCTCCTCCATTCATCCTGAGAATCTGCAGAAGACCTGTGGTCAGTGCCACCCCAATGCCAACAAAAATTTTGTGAAGGGGTCTGTTCATGGCTATCTCAAGTCAAAGACATCAGGGATGATTATAAAGTATGTGACCTTGACCTACTTGATTTTGATTGTGGTGGTGATTGGTGGTTTTCTTTATCACAACGCCCTTGATTACATCAAAAAGCTCCGTGTGATTTACCAACAGAGACGGTATGAGCCCTATTATCCGCGTCTCAATCTCAATGAGCGAATTCAGCATGGTATTCTTTTAGTCTCCTTTTTTACCTTGGTGATCACGGGATTTGCCCTCAAGTTTGGTTGGTACATCCCTTTTGTTGGGGGTGAGGTCAACACCTATCTCCGGGGGACCCTCCATCGCATTGCGGGGCTTTTCATGATCACGGTCCTTCTCTATAACATCGTGTATTTTTTGACGACACGGAGGGGACGACAAATCGTGTGGGATATGTTGCCCCGGTTAAGCGATGTCAAAAACTTGGGGCATTATCTCCGCTATCTTCATGGCAAGGAAGAACACAGACCCCGATTTGCCCGGTTTACTTATTGGGAAAAGATGGAGTATTGGGCCGTTATATGGGGAGGGGTTGTCATGGGGGTGACCGGATTTATCCTGTGGTTTGAAAATTGGTCCTTGACCCTTATTCCGATGTGGGGAATCGATGTGGTCACCCTCATCCACTACTTAGAGGCTATTTTGGCGACGTTGGCGATTTTTATCGGGCATCTCTATTTTGTGGTTTTAAACCCCGATGTTGCCCCCATGTCCTTTACCTGGATTATGGGGCGAATTCCCAAGGAATATGCCCTCGAGGAACATCCCCTGGAGTATGAGGGCAGGCCTGCCGAGGTTGAAGCCCCGAGAAAGGAGCCTTTGTGAGCGAGGATCGAAGACAAAGAAAAATAACCTATATTATCGATATATTAAAAACGGGCCTGGTCAAAATTTTGGACAAAAAAAGCTATGCCTGGGTAAAAAAGGTCCTCGCCTTTTTTGGGATTATTGTCTCTGCGGATACCAAACACCCCGTCCATCTCAGTAAGCGATTTTTCTATTGGATCTTGGGATTTTTTGGTCTCTTCATCCTGGGCAATATTGTGATGTATAACTATAGCACCAATCCCAACTTTTGCCGTAGCTGTCATATTATGGAGCCTTATTATCAGGCCTGGGCCACATCGAAACACTATAAAAAAGCGGCGTGTGTGGATTGCCACTACCCCCCCTCAACCACTTTTAGTGAACATATATGGCATAAATTTCAAGCGACATCACAGGTGGCCAAATACATTACCCGAACCTACAGTTCCAAGCCCTTTGCCGTGGTCAAAGACGAGAGCTGTCTTCGTTCCGGATGCCACTCGAAACGCCTCTTGGAGGGAAAAACGGAGACCCCCAAGGGGGTTCGTTTTGATCATGCCCCCCACCTCACGACGAAACGTAAGGACCGACAACTTTCATGTACGAGTTGTCATTCCCAGATCGTGATCGGGACTCATATTGAGGTGACTTATACCACCTGTTATCTCTGTCATTTCAAGGGCCGTGGTGAGGGGAGAAACTTCAGTCCCTTGAAAGGGTGTAAGGGGTGTCATGAAGTCCCAACAAAGGACATCAAGGTGGGGGACACGATTTATAATCACACCAATTATGCCGTCAATCGAGAGGTGTCCTGTCAAAACTGCCATATCGATGTCGTCCAAGGGACGGGAATGGCGCCGAAGGAGCGATGTGTGGACTGCCACAATGATCCCTTGCGCCTCGAGGCCTATGAGGATTTGGAATTTATCCATGAAAAACACGTGACGGAAAACCATGCGGCCTGCCATCAGTGTCATCTGTCCATCACCCACAAGGTGGAGACCACACTCCACCCTTCGGAGACCGATGAGATCAATTGCTCTTTGTGCCATACCAATACTCATACGGGTCAAAAGATGATGTATAGGGGTGTTGGTGGACGCAATGTCGAGGACATGCCTTCGCCCATGTATCACTCCCAGGTCGACTGCGTGGGATGCCACTTTGATCCGAAATCGTCTATGAAGGCCTCCGAATTTAAAGGCATGACGTATGCCCCCTCGAAATTGGGGTGTGTCCAGTGCCATGGGGAGGATTATCTCGAGATTTACAATATGTGGCAGGAAGGTCTTAAGCTGAGTCTGGACGAGACCCGGCTGAAATTGGCCCAGGTCAAGGCCCTTTTTAAATCCAAGCCCAATAAGGCGACGATCAAAAAGTGGGAGGCCCTGAAGGATGCGGAATATAATTATGAATTTGTGCAGGAGGCCCACGGGATTCACAATCCGGATTATGCGGGGGCCCTCCTCCAAGATGCGATCAAAAGGCTCGATGAAATCCTTCAAGACAGCCCATAGGCGTTTCTTAGTCGTGTGTAACGGTGTGAAATGACTGG